>NZ_NWSW01000109.1:0-1156 GCF_002531805.1 Rhizobium sp. M1
CCGGGGGGATCAGATAGCGCGCTTCGGGCGAGCGGACTTCTTCTCGCGTTTCGGCTCGTTGCTCGTCGTACGAGATCCGCCGTTCGCGCTCGATTGCAAAGCCGAGCGCCACGCTCGCCCGCTCCCAGAGCTTTTCCACCTGCTCCCGCTTCTCGGCAACCCACGCCCAGCGCCGCGACAGGCTTTCCTCCATCTCGGCCGCAGCCAAAGAGAGATGATCGACCCCCCGGCGCCTGGCGAAGTCGTCGGCCTGGGCGCGATAACCGGCCTCGCTTTCAAAATCGAGCGTCGTCGTCTTGGCGCCAGAACGTGACAAACGCTCGACAAGCTGCTTGAACACATCCGGCCGATGGCTTTCCCGCTCGATACGCTCCTGGCGATCCGTGGCGGTTTCGAGCTGCTTTGCCGTCCAGACGTTGCGATCGACCTCTCTGTCCTCGTAGCGCTTCTGGCCTGTCTTCTCGTCAACAATGGGAATCTGGACCTTGACCCGCTCGATACCGTCCTTTCTGAGCGTGACGGTGTCGCCTTCCAAGATGCCGGCATCCTCGAGCGCCTTCGGCAGGCTCACGCCCCAAAGCCGATGCACGACCCCGTCGTCGGTCCTGAGGTCGGCATAGGGGCTGTCGTCGGCATCCTCGTCGTCGGGCCGGAATTTGGTTTCTCCGGTTTCGACAAGTTCGCCGGTGACACCCGCGGCATGATCGACACGTGCCTTGCGTCCCCATTCCGGCTTCGCCGCAAAATCCTCCTTCGCCGCATAGAGATCGGCGCGGTCGCGATGCCTCGTCATCGACACATAGCTCAGGTGCCGATCCATCATGCCGCTGGCGAGCACGAAGGTCCGGTCGACAGTGGCGCCCTGCGATTTGTGGATCGTTGCGGCATAACCGTGATCGACATTGCGATAGCTGTCCTCGCCGAAGACGACCTTGCTGCCATTGTCGAGACGCACCGACAGCAGAACCTCGCCTTTCTCATCGCCGGTGGAAACGACCGTGCCGAGCATGCCGTTCTTGACGTATTGCGGGCCAGAATGCCTGGCGCGCGGCTCGATGAAGCGGGCGTTTTCCAGGAAGATGATGCGGTCGCCGACGGCGAACTCGCGCGCGCCCCGCTCGCTCCGGAAACTGCGGCTTTCACCGAGCGCTCCCTC
>NZ_NWSW01000110.1:0-1141 GCF_002531805.1 Rhizobium sp. M1
GTGCGGCCGCCTTCGCGGATGGCGAAGCGCAGCTTTTCTTCCATCGCGATCGGAACGATCAGCTCGACGGCAACCGTGACGTTGTCGCCCGGCATGACCATTTCCGTGCCTTCCGGCAGCGTGACGATGCCGGTCACGTCGGTCGTGCGGAAGTAGAACTGCGGACGGTAGTTGGTGAAGAACGGCGTATGACGGCCGCCCTCTTCCTTCGTCAGGATGTAGGCTTCTGCCATGAACTTCTTGTGCGGCTTGACCGAACCCGGCTTGCACAGGATCTGGCCACGCTCGACGCCGTCACGGTTAACACCGCGAACCAGTGCGCCGATGTTGTCGCCGGCCTGGCCCTGGTCGAGCAGCTTGCGGAACATTTCAACGCCGGTCACCGTCGTCTTCGAGGTCGGACGGATGCCGACGATCTCGACTTCTTCGCCAACCTTGACAATGCCACGCTCGACGCGGCCGGTCACGACAGTGCCGCGGCCCGAGATCGAGAACACGTCTTCGATCGGCATCAGGAACGGCTGGTCGATCGGACGCTCAGGCGTCGGGATGTAGGCGTCGACCGCTGCCATCAGCTCGCGGATCGCGTCTTCGCCGATCTTCTTGTCGCTATCTTCAAGAGCGGCCAGCGCCGAACCCTTGACAACCGGAATGTCATCGCCCGGGAAGTCGTAGGACGACAGCAGTTCGCGAACTTCGAGCTCGACGAGTTCGAGCAGCTCGGCGTCGTCAACCTGGTCGACCTTGTTCAGGAACACAACGATCGCCGGAACGCCGACCTGGCGGGCCAGCAGGATGTGTTCGCGCGTCTGCGGCATCGGGCCGTCAGCAGCCGAGCACACCAGGATCGCGCCGTCCATCTGGGCAGCACCGGTGATCATGTTCTTGACGTAGTCGGCATGGCCGGGGCAGTCGACGTGCGCGTAGTGGCGGTTCGGCGTCTCATATTCGACGTGCGCCGTCGAGATGGTGATGCCGCGCGCCTTCTCTTCCGGAGCCGCGTCGATCTGGTCGTACGCCTTGAACTCACCGAAGTACTTCGTGATCGCTGCCGTCAGAGACGTCTTGCCGTGGTCAACGTGGCCGATCGTGCCAATGTTGACGTGCGGCTTGTTGCGCTCAAACTTACTCTTTGCCATTT
>NZ_NWSW01000111.1:0-1023 GCF_002531805.1 Rhizobium sp. M1
AGAAGGTCCGCAAGCTGCAGTCCCGCGCCGCCGCTGCGAAGATGGAGTTGCACGATCTTGCCGAGGACCTTCCGATTAATTGGGCTAGAATCAAGACCATTGCAGGAGAGACGTTCGACGCCTTCGCCGAGTTGAACGCTGCGAAGGAAGAGCTCGCTGCATTGGAGAATTCACGATGACTGGCCCTTTCGTCACGCGCGACGGCTCCAGCTGGGTGCCGGAGTACCTGACCTGCATCGATGCTACAACCTGCATCGGCTGTGGCCGATGCTTCAAAGCCTGCTCTCGCGAAGTCATGCACCTCTATGGCGTCGGTGAAGCGGGTGAAATCCTCGGCATCTGCGACGACGAGGAGGAAGACTTCGATGGCGAGCTCAATCGTATGATCATGGTTGTCGATGAGGCCGGCCGCTGCATTGGTTGCGGCGCCTGCGCGCGCGTCTGCCCGAAGAACTGTCAGATCCATGTCGCGGCAGACAAGGTTACTGCGTGATCTCGCGAACAAGTCAACGCTGTTACCTTCAGATTGTTTGTTGTCTCCTGCTGCTCGTCGTCTGCGCAAACGAACGAACGTAGTTACTTCGTGTGGCATTCCATCCACAAAGTTAGCGCTGCGATGGTGGCTAGTTCGTCGCTTCTTTCAATGGGACTTTTTTAAAAGCGCGAAGTGGCGATCGCTGTCTCGTCGCCCTCGGCGATGAACTTATCCGGTTGCCAAGGCAGATGCCCCGCGATTGGATCGCCACAGATCGTGCCGTTCGTGTCCCATGCCTGATCCGCGGATGCGGCGGTTCTAATCAATGACGGCCGGTGCAAAGAAGGCACTGCAATTGCACGCAATGTCTCGCGCAAGCTGACCGTCAAGGTAAGCACCAGTGCGCAGCTGACGGAGGCACTTGCGGCGAGGACCGCAACGCCACTTTCCACCCCGCAGGCTCAATACGATCCGACACAGGACGATCCTGAGCGCGGTTGAATTACATGCTAATTCCCTTGTCCCCAGCGCAACCGTCGACATTTCTC
>NZ_NWSW01000112.1:0-1000 GCF_002531805.1 Rhizobium sp. M1
TCATGATCTCGCCGTCGATGCCGCGTAAGCCCGCCAGGAACATCGCCATGACGAAGCCCGAGGCCTGCCAGACACCGGCGATGACGACGGTATAGATGACGAAGTCCTTGTTCTTGATCCAGTCGAAGTGGAAGCTCGTCCAGCCGAAGTGGTGCAGCGTCTGCTCCAGCCCGAGGCCGGGATCGAGGAACCATTTCCAGGCAACGCCGGTGACGATGAAGGAGAGCGCCATCGGATAGAGGAAGATCGGTCTGAGCAGCCCCTCGCCGCGGATCTTCTGGTCGAGCAGGATGGCGAGTAGCAGGCCGAGTGCTAAACAGATGCCGACATAGAGGAAGCCGAAGATCGCCATGTTGGTGATCGAGGTATACCAGGAAGATGGTGGATCGCTCTCGAAGGTCCAGCGCCACAGCCGCTGATAGGCGCGTGGCCCGGTCAGCGCATAAGACGGGAAGGTCTTGGAATTGGTGAACGACAGATAGGCCGTCCAGACGATGAAGCCGTAGACGAAGACCAGGGTGATGACGAAGCTCGGCGCCAGCACGATCTTCGGCAGCGCATCCTGCAGCCGGCCTCGAAGCGAGATCGGCGTCGCCTGCCCGGGGGTCAGAACCGGATCGGTGGTGGCAACTGTGCTCATGGATATCATCTCCCTTCCCGCAGGATCGGCCTTGCCGATCGTCTCCGCCTAATCGCTGCGGAGCCTGAAGCTTCCCCGGCCCAAGAGACGGGGAAGCATTAGTCGTCGACGACCCTTAGCGGGCGTCGTCGATCGCCTGGACGAGCTGCTTGACGGCTTCGTCGGAGCTCTTGATCTGGCCATGGACGAACTTCGAGACGACGTCCTTATAGGCATTGGCGATCGCCGGCGGCGCGCCATAACCCTGGGCCAGCGAACCGAACAGCGTGCCGCCCTCATTGGCCGCCTTCAGGTCGGCGATGCCCTTCTTGCCGCAGGCGTCGAAGTCGGTGTCGGGAACGTCGGTACGAGCAGGCACCG
>NZ_NWSW01000113.1:0-868 GCF_002531805.1 Rhizobium sp. M1
GTCCGCTCGCCCGAAGCGCGCTATCTGATCCCCCCGGTCACCGCCTTTGCCAGGAGTGTCGATGAGGATGCGCGGCTGGCGCAGCTGTCATCCCCGGCCTGGAAGGAGCGGGAGGCGATCCTGCGGCCGCTGCTCGAGAAGATCTATCGCGACCCCGATGCCGCACTTGTCACCCTGAACGCCCTGGCATCGAATACCAGCATCGCGCCGCGCGAGATCGCAGGCGATCTTGCCGCGGCACCGGATCGGCTTGGCCGTCTGCGCGGTTCCGATCTTATGGTCGAAGGACGGGCGGCGCGTGACGAGCGCAAAGTCGCAATGGCCGCTTTGCAAGAATTGCTGCCGTTGGCCCGCGCCCATGCGACCGGGTTCCGCCGAACCGCCGAACGGTTCGAACTGCGGGAGCAGACGCGTCGCGCCTCCATGTCCTTGTCGGTTCCGGCGCTCTCCGACAAAGCTATGGCGCGCCTGATGGAGATCGAGGCGGTGCGCGCGCAGGGCGGGGACGACGCCTACAAGACGGCCTTTGCACTTGCCGCCGAGGACCGAACGGTCGTGCAGGAAGTCAAGGCCGTCAGCGATGCGGTATCTGCCCGCTTCGGCTGGAGCGCCTTCACCTCGAAGGCGGATGCGATCGCGGACCGCAATATGGTCGAGCGCATGCCGGAGGACCTCACGGATGAACGACGTGGAGAACTAACGCAACTGTTCGAAGCCGCGCGGCGCTTTGCCGAGGAACAGCATCTTGCCGAGCGTCGGGATCGTTCGAAGGTCGTCGCCGGCGCGAGTGCTGTTGCGGGGATAGAGGCCGCAGCGGACAAGGACAATGTGGCCTTGCTGCCCATGCTTGCCGCCGTCACCGAGTTCA
>NZ_NWSW01000114.1:0-861 GCF_002531805.1 Rhizobium sp. M1
GGACGCCTGGATCGAGGACTACTATTCAGAGAGCCGAGACATGGAACAGGATCCGAGCGACTTACGCCTCGGTTCGCACGATAGTGACGCCGGCGACCGTGTGCCGCGTCGCAGATCCGTGGGCGGTTCGATGCGAGTGACGCCGCAGTCGCGGGCGCCGGAGAGGGGTTCGGGGCAGCAAGACGTCGATGCCGCAACGGAGACTCACGTGGTCTCAACCAAGGTTCGCGTCGGCGCCAAGCGTGGTCGCGCCGCCGACTGGGACATGCATCCCGATGACGAGTCCCGCATCAACCAGTTCGCGGAAGCAGTCCGAAACTACGAAATTCTACCCGACGGTAGCGTCGGCCGAGGGGACGGAAGGGTTCCCGAGGCTACCGTCGAGAACAATTTATGGGTTCTTAGGGGGTTCGCTCGTTGGCTCCGAGCAGAGAACAGAGATTCGATGGCTTCTCGGCTTTTAAACGATCCAGATTCACTAGCCGTTGATATCGCGGATTATTATTTGGCAAGCGGTGGGGATGGTCGGAACCGTCTTAAGTCAGCACTGTCTCATTTCAGGAGGCTCGCGCCTGAGGGGCAAGAACTCCAAGCCGTTGGACCTGGGCCGCGCCTGATGGGGCGCCAGATACATGATCCTTATCCCGACGACGCCCGCGTCATTGATAGCTTGGCCAAGGAAGAGCTGAGTAAGTTCGGACCGGTCTCGACTTCCCGGAATAATACCAGTCACCAACGAAAGTTTAGCGCTTGGCTCAAAAGGGAGGGCAGGGAGAGCATAGTCAGCCGGCTCACCGGCAGTGATGAGCAGCAACAGTCGTTGAAGGAGGATTTTAGGGCCTTTACCAAGGAGGAAGGAAA
>NZ_NWSW01000115.1:0-854 GCF_002531805.1 Rhizobium sp. M1
CCCGACCAAGGCGCTGCTGCGCTCGGCCGAAGTGCTCGACCATGCCAACCACTTCAAGGATTTCGGCCTGGTTCTCGAAGGCACCGTCAAGCCGGACCCCAAGGCCGTCGTCGGCCGCTCGCGCGCCGTTTCCGCCCGTCTCAACGCCGGCGTCGGCTTCCTGATGAAGAAGAACAAGATCGACATCATCTGGGGCGAGGCGAAGCTGACGAAGCCCGGCGAGATCGTCGTCGGCAAGTCGTCGAAGCCGGTCGTCGAGCCGCAGCATCCGCTGCCGAAGAACGTCAAGGGCGAGGGCACCTATACCGCCAAACACATCATCATCGCGACCGGCGCCCGCCCGCGCGCGCTGCCGGGCATCGAGCCGGATGGCAAGCTGATCTGGACCTATTTCGAGGCGCTGAAGCCCGAGGCGCTGCCGAAGTCGCTGATCGTCATGGGCTCGGGCGCGATCGGCATCGAATTCGCCAGTTTCTACCGCTCGATGGGCGTCGATGTGACGGTTGTTGAAGTCATGCCGACCATCATGCCGGTCGAGGATGCCGAAATCACCGCCATCGCCCGCAAGCAGCTGGAAAAGCGCGGCCTGAAGATCTTCACCAGCGCCAAGGTCACAAAGGTCGAGAAGGGGGCGGGCAGCATCACGGCCCATGTCGAGACGTCGGATGGCAAGGTGCAGCAGATCACCGCCGACCGGATGATTTCGGCCGTCGGCGTTCAGGGCAATATCGAAAATCTCGGCCTTGAGGCGCTCGGCATCAAGACCGACCGCGGCTGCGTCGTCGCTGATGGTTACGGCAAGACCAATGTCGCCGGCATCTATGCAATCGGCGATGTCGCCGGCCCGCCGATGC
>NZ_NWSW01000116.1:0-740 GCF_002531805.1 Rhizobium sp. M1
GCATCGAGGACAAACCCAGCATGTGCCGTCCGGCTCACCCGCCAACCGACGATGCGCCGAGCGAAAGCGTCGATCACGAAGGCCACGTAAACGAAGCCTTGCCAGGTGGCGACATAGGTGAAATCCGAAACCCACAGCCTGTTGGGCGCAGGAGCCTTGAACTGTCGGTTCACGCGATCCAGTGGGCTCGGAGCCGTTTTGTCGGGAACCGTCGTGCGGATCGGCTTTCCCCGAATGATCCCTTGCAGGCTCATCGACCTCATAAGCCGAGCGACGGTGCAGCGGGCGACATCGAAGCCTTCTCGCTTCAACTGCCGCCAGACCTTCCGAACGCCATAGACGCGAAAATTCTGCTCGAAGACACGACGTATCTCGATCTTCATGGCGATGTCACGACGGGCGCGGATCGATAGGCGATCCACGTCCAGGCGTTTGGCGACGTTCTCGTAGTAGGTTGAAGGGGCAATCGGCAATAGTCTGCAGATCGGCTCGACCCCGAACATCCCGCGGTGTTCGTCGATGAACGAGATCATCGCTTGAAGGGGCGGTCGAGCTCCGCCATCGCGAAATAGGCAGACGCCTTGCGCAAGATCTCGTTGGCCTGACGAAGCTCGCGGTTCTCCCGCTCAAGAGCCTTCATCTTCTCGGCGACATCACTCGGCAGGCCTGCTCGTTTGCCGCTGTCGACCTCGGTCTTCTTCACCCATTCGTGCAGCGTAGCCGGCGAGCAGCCGATCTTG
>NZ_NWSW01000117.1:0-662 GCF_002531805.1 Rhizobium sp. M1
CTTGTTCGCCGAGCGGCAGGTGAAGATCAGCCGGAGTGCACTTGGCGCCTGGCTACGAGGCCGCGGCTGGACGTTTAAAAAAAGACCGCACATGCACTGGAGCAAGACCGGCCGGATGTCCTGAAGCGCCGGCGCATCTGGTTTGATGGTCAGCTCGATCTCGATCCGGAGAAGCTGATCTTCATCGATGAAACTGGCCTTTCGACGAAGATGGCACGTCTGCGCGGACGTGCACTTCGAGGCGAGCGATGCCGAGCCGGCGTGCCACATGGGCATTGGAAAACAACGACCTTCACCGGAGCGTTGCGCCTTACGGGAATGACCGCACCGTTTGTCTACGACGGCGCGATGAACGGTAACGTCTTTCTGGCCTATATCGAGCAGGTGTTGCTGCCGACCCTTCAGACTGGTGACGTTGTGGTCATGGATAACCTCCCAGCTCACAAGACAGCCGGTGTGCGCGACGCAATCGAGCGCGCTGGCGCTACGCTCATGTTCCTTCCACCCTATAGTCCCGACTTCAACCCCATCGAAAACGCCTTCTCGAAACTGAAAGCCATGTTGCGCGGCAGGGCTGAGAGGAAGATCGACGCCCTATGGGACGCAGTCGGCGCTTTGATACCCCGCTTCACTCCTGCAGAATGCGCCAACTACTTCAGGGC
>NZ_NWSW01000118.1:0-656 GCF_002531805.1 Rhizobium sp. M1
GGCTGCCCGAATATCGGCGAGTGCTGGGACAAGAAGCACGCCACCTTCATGATCATGGGCGAGATCTGCACCCGCGCCTGCGCCTTCTGCAACGTCGCCACCGGCAAGCCGAATGCGCTCGATATGGCCGAGCCGGAAAATGTCGCCAAGGCCGTCCGGGAAATGGGCCTCAGCCACGTCGTCATCACCTCGGTTGACCGCGACGACCTCGAGGACGGCGGCGCCGAACACTTCGAAAAGGTGATCTGGGCGATCCGTGCGGCCTCGCCGGCAACGACGATCGAGATCCTGACGCCGGACTTCTTGAAAAAGCCGGGCGCGCTGGAACGTGTCGTCGCCGCCAAGCCCGACGTCTTCAATCACAACATGGAAACGGTTGCCGGCAACTATCTGACGGTTCGCCCCGGCGCCCGCTACTTCCACTCCATCCGCCTGCTGCAGCGGGTGAAGGAACTCGATCCCACCATGTTCACCAAGTCGGGCATCATGGTCGGCCTCGGCGAGGAGCGCAACGAGGTGCTGCAGCTGATGGACGATCTGCGCACCGCCGATGTCGACTTCCTGACGATCGGCCAGTACCTGCAGCCGACCCGCAAGCACCACAAGGTCGAAAGCTTCGTCACCCCCGACGAGTTCAAGTCCTACGAGACGGTCGC
>NZ_NWSW01000012.1:0-198305 GCF_002531805.1 Rhizobium sp. M1
CGGCGCTGTGCTGCAGCTCACCGGTGAAGCGAGCTTCAGCGAGACCTCTGATCTCGACGTCGACGGAACCCTGCGAGTCTTGGGCGGGGCTACGACTCTGAACGGCAGCGCAGATATTGCCGATCTGAACGTGCAAAGTGGCACGATGGTGATTGCGGACAGTTCCGCGGTAAATAATCTCTTGCTTACAGGTGGAACGCTCGAAATCCTCGGGGGAGCGTCCTTAAGTTCTGTGGACGTGCAGGGAGGTGTGCTTGTCCTAGCTGGGGACGTCGAGATTTCCGCAAGCTTTGCTCAGACGGCCGGCACAATCCAACTAGTAGGGGGAGCGACGTTAGATTTGTCGGCCTTTGTTCTGACTGGGGCGAGCATTTCAGGGTCGGACGCGAACGATTTTATCGACGCGACCGGGTCTGGTGACACCGTGTTTGGCGGTGCAGGGGCCGATAGACTAGCGGGGTGGGCTGGTGAGGATTGGCTCTCCGGTGAAAGCGGGGCTGACACCCTTATCGGAGGCGGAGGGCGCGACACTCTTACCGCGGGGGATGGAGCAGACCTCTTTGTATTCGATATCTTAGAGACTGATGAAAATAGCGACCTGCTTATCGACTTCGCTGGCAGCGGCCTCGACGGCGACACCATCCAACTCCGCGGATCGGTGTTTTCCTCTATCGGGCTTTCACTCACTGCGAATGAATTCGCGTTTGGGACCCAAGCGCAGGATGGCGACGATAGGATCGTGTACGATCAAAGCGAGGGGATATTATACTATGACAGCAACGGGAACGTTGACGGCGGGCAAGTTCTGCTAGCAACGCTGGCGAACCGCGCGGATCTAAGCGTGTCGGATTTCCAGATCATTTAGAGCTTCAGCGAAGCCGGATATGAAAGGACCTAAAACAATCCCGCTCTAAAGCCGTCCTGTCCGGTACCGGTCGACAAGGTTTCGGCAGGCGCGGATCGTCAGGGCCATGACGGTGAGCGTCGTGCCGGCGATGCCGCTGCCCGGGAAGGCGCTGGCGTCGGTGACGATGAGGTTCGGGGCATCCCAGACCTGATTATAGGGATTGAGCACCGAAGCCTCCGGGCTTTCGCCCATGCGCGCGCCGCCGGTTTCATGGATCGCCGCGCCCATGCACATGGTCTTGCGGAACCATGTGCGGAACATGAAGCGGCTGAAGGCATCGGCGTCGGGGAAGGCGCCCTTGCCCATCTCCTTGAGGCCGGTGGGCGAGCCGATGAATTCGAGTTCGCCGCCGACCTCGCTCACCATGGCGATCAGCGTCTCCTCCTGCCGGCGAAGCAGCGCCTGCTCCTCCGCCTGCAGGACACAGCGGATGTGCGGCACGGGAATGTTCCAGGCGTCCTTGCGCCTGCCATCAAGCGTGATGCGATTGTCGACATAAGGCAGCATGCGGCCGAAGCCGAAGAAGGCGAGACGCGCATCTGTGTCGCCGGAGACCGGCGCCCGGCCGACGCTGCCCTGGTAGTCGAAATCGCCGCGAGCCGCGTCACCCTCGCCGAAACGGGGGATGAAGATCCCGCCCGAGGGATTGTAGAACGGGTCGGTCGGAGCGGATTCGTCGCGCGCCCATCCCTTCGCCTTCGAAAAGGAACCGAAGGCGAGGCAGGGAAGCTGATCCATGAAATAGCGGCCGAGAACGCCTGAGCTATTTCCGAGCCCGTCGGGATGTTGGGCCGAGGCCGAATTGAGGAGCAGCCGCACGCTCTCGATCGGCGAGGCCGACAGCACCACCGTCGCGGCACGGGCCATCGATATCTCACCCGTATTGCGGTCGATAAATTCCGCGCCGGTGGCGCGGCCGGTTCTCTCATCCGTCGTGATGCGGCGAACGACGGCGTCGTAGCGGACCGTCAGCCGGCCGGTGGCCCCGGCGTCCCTGAGCGGCCGCGGCATGCGCTCGGCGTCCGGCGCGATGTAGCGCCAGGAAACGACGCGCCTCTCCGGCCAACGGCTTTCAACCTGTTGCTTGAAGATCTGTTCGGCGGGCGTGAGACCCGCCGGTTTGGCATAGACCCCGTCCGGCAAGGTCGGCGCATTGTCCTTGTTGCCGTAAAGGCCGAGATAGGCCTCCACCTCGTCGTAGAAAGGGGTGAGCTCGTCATAGGAGACCGGCCAGTCGACGCCCTTTCCGGTACGCGACCGGATCTTGAAATCATCGTCGGTCCAGCGCAGCAGCACGCGGCCGAAACTGTGCAGACGCCCGCCGCCCTGGCGGCCGCGGATCCACAGGAAAGGCTCGCCCTTCGGCGTCGTATAGGGATTCTTGCGGTCGTTGACGAAGAAGTGGCTGAAGCGTTCGGTAAAAAACGCCGCCCGCGCCTGGATCGGCTGGCCCTTGATCGTGGCGCGGGCACGCTCCCAGATATTGATGCTGCTGGCGGGCGCCTTCTTGCGCGCCGGATCGAAATCCGCGAGCCCCACGGCCGGACCAGCTTCGAGCAGCAGGACGGACAACCCCTGGGCCGTCAGTTCTTTGACCGCGAAGGAACCCGCCGCGCCGGAGCCGATCACCAGCGCATCATAGACGATCTCAGACATGTCTTTCCAAATCCTGTCCTGGAGCGATTGCTCAAAACGGCGCGCAGCGCGCCGGCAATTGCGAGAAAACCAAGGGGCGGCGCATCACAGCCGCGCCCCGTCGGCGCCGAAGAGCGACGCCTTGGCGATATCGAGCCCGGGAGCCACGCCGTCGCCCGGCTGCAGATCCACGTCGCCCATCAGCCGAAGCGAGAGGCTTTGATCGGCCCAATCGAACCAGACGACCGCATCCGACCCCATCGGCTCGACGACGGAAACGCGGCCGGGGATGGTGGGCAGGCGGCTTGCCGCCCCGTCGAGCACGAGATGCTCGGGGCGAAAACCGAGCGTTGCCGGTCCTTCCGCCGCGGCCAGGCCGAAGGAATAGCCGGAGAGATCGACGGCGAGGCCCTTGCTCAGGAAGACCGGCGAGGCGCCGCCGCGCTCGATCCGGCCCTCGACGAAGTTCATCGCCGGCGCGCCGATGAAGCCGGCGACGAAGAGATTGGCCGGCCGGCGGTAAATCTCGGCCGGCGAAGCGAGCTGCTGGATCACGCCGTCGCGCATGATGGCGATGCGGTCTGCAAGCGTCAGCGCCTCCACCTGGTCATGGGTCACGTAGATCATGGTGTTGCCGAGGCGCTGATGCAGCTTCTTGATCTCGACGCGCAATTCGTTGCGCAGCTTGGCGTCGAGGTTCGACAGCGGTTCGTCGAAGAGGAAGACATCGACTTCGCGCACCAGCGCCCGGCCGATGGCGACACGCTGGCGCTGGCCGCCGGAGAGCTCGGCAGGGCGCCTGTCGAGCAGCGCGTCGAGATGGAGGAGGGCGGCGGTGCGGGCGACACGAGCTTCGATCTCGGGTTTCGGCAGACCGGCGACGCGAAGGCCGAAGGACAGGTTCTTGCGGACCGACATGCGCGGGTAGAGCGCATAGGACTGGAAGACCATGCCGATGCCGCGGTCCTTCGGCTCCTCCCAGCTGACGTTCTTGCCTGAGATCCACACCTCGCCTGATGTGATGTCCTGGAGGCCGGCAATTGCGCTCAGAAGCGTTGACTTGCCGCAGCCGGAAGGGCCGAGCAGCACCAGGAATTCCTGCGGGGCGATATCGATCGACAGCTTCTCGATCACCGTATGGTCACCATAAGCGATCTTCAGGTCCTTGACGGAAACGGCGGATTGCATGGAAGCATTACCCCTTGACTGCGCCGGCGGCGATGCCGCGCACGAACCAGCGGCCTGACAGGAAATAGATGGCGAGAGGGACGATGGCGGTCAGGATCGTCGCCGCCATGTTCACATTGTAGGTCCTCTCGCCCATCGTGGTGTTGACGATATTGTTGAGCTGCACGGTCATCGGCAGGTTGTCGCGCCCGGCGAAGACGAGGCCGAGCAGGAAGTCGTTCCAGATGCCGGTGAACTGCAGCATCGAGACCACCACCACCATCGGCACGGCGATCGGCAGCATGATCTCGTAAAAGATGCGCCAGAAGCCGGCGCCGTCGACGCGCGCCGCCTTGCAGAGCTCCTCCGGCACGCTGACGAAATAATTGCGGAAGAGCAGCGTCACCAGCGGCAGGCCGAAGATGACATGGACGAGAATGATGCCGGCGAGCGAATTGTAGAGCTCGATATTGGCCATCGCCCGGACCATCGGATAGAGGAAGATCTGATAGGGAATGAGACCGCCGGCCATCAGCAGGCCGAAGAGCAGGTTCGCCCCGCGCGGCCGCCAGAGCGACAGCGCATAGCCGTTAACGGCGCCGATGAAGACCGAGAGTGCGACCGCGGGAAGGGTGATCGCCATCGAATTCCAGAAGCCGCTGCGAATGCCGACACAGACGGTTCCCATGCAGGCGCCCGACCAGGCGGTTGCCCAGGCGGAGAAATCGAGCCTGGCCGGCAAAGCGAAGATCTGCCCGAGCCGGATCTCGTCCATCGATTTCAACGAGGTGACGACCATGGTGTAGAGCGGCAGCAGGAAGAAGAGCGCGGCAACGACGAGAAAGGCATAGAGGCCGATGCGCCCTGCTGTGATCTGCGCCGGCTTCGGCCCGTTCGGATGAGGCTTGATCATCACGCCGCTCCCTTTGCCCGGTTGCGCATATGCATCGCGTAGCGGAACGGCGCGACGGCGATGATGACGCCGAGGACAAGTACCGTGGCGCCCGCCGTGGCAAGGCCGAGGTTCTGACGGCCGAAGAGGTTGTCCATGATGAATTTCGCCGGCACCTCGGTCGCATTGCCGGGGCCGCCGTTCGTCATGGCGACGACGATGTCGTAGGTCTTGATCACGCCCATGGCGAGCAGCATGCCGGCCGCCGCCAGCGCCGGCCCAAGCTGCGGCAGGATGATCGAGACGTAGATTCGCCAGACGGGAATGCCGTCGATGCGCGCCGCCTTCCATTGCTCGCCTTCGATGCCGCGCATGCCGGCGAGCGCAATGACCATGACCAGCCCCGCGCCCTGCCAGACGCCGGCAAGCACCACCGCATAGATCGCCATGTCGCGATTGACCACCCAGTCGAGGACAAAACTTTCCCAGCCGAGCGAACGCACGCTCGCCTGGATGCCGAGCGTCGGATTGAGCATCCATTGCCAGATCAGCCCGGTCACCACGAAGGACATGGCGTAGGGATAGAGGAAGATGGTCCTGAAGGCGCTTTCGAAGCGGATCTTGCGGTCGAGGGCGGCAGCGAGCAGAAAGCCGAGCAGCAAACAGCCCCCGACATAAAGCACGCCGAAGATCAATACGTTCTGCAGCGAGGCGAGCCATTTGGCGGAGGAGAAGAGCTTCGAATATTGCGCGAAGCCGACATAGGTCGAGGACGGAAACAGCGTCGAATTGGTGAAGGACAGTCGGATCGACCACGCCATGGTGCCGATGAAGACCACCACCGCGACGAACCATGTCGGCAGCAGGGCAATGGCGGCGGAAAGATTGGGCTTACGTTTGAAGGACATCGGCCAGCTCGTCGACAGATGAAAGGGGCGCGCCGCCGCGGCGCGATGGCAGCGGCCGGGCAGCCGCGGCGTCGGACCAGGCCGACGCCGCGGCGCTATCCTATTCGAAAATGGCGAAGAAGTTTTGGGCGGCGGAGGCTGCGTCATTCGAGCCGCCGCTCCAGTATTCATCGACGTAGTCGTCGAGCGCGCCGACCTGCTGGGGCGTCAGCACGATCGCCTGGTCCGGCACGATCGCGCCCTCAGCCATCAGCTCCGCACCCTTCCGGGCACAGACATCGAGCTTCGACTTGTCAACGTCGGTGCGCATGGGCACCGCACCCTTCTTCAGCGCGAACTCGACCTGGACGGCCGGATCCATGACGACCTCGGCGAGAAGTTTCTGCGCCTTGTCGGTCGCGGCATTGCCGGTCTTGGGGAACCACAGGGAGTCGGCGATATAGACCATGCCCTTCGACTCCGGCGCGATCATGCAGCCGTAGTCCTTGCCCGGCTCCTTGCCGGCGACAGTGAATTCGCCCTTGGCCCAATCGCCCATGAACTGCACGCCGGCCTTGGCGGTAATCAGCATCGCCGTCGCGTCGTTCCAGTTGCGGCCGGCAGCCCCCGCATCGACATAGCCGCGCAGCTTACCGAGGATTTCGAGGGTCTTCTTCACGCCCTCGACGGAGGCCTCGCTCTTGTCCTTGTCGACATAGATCTTCAGGAAGCCGTCGATCCCGACCTGCGAGAGCAGGATCATGTTGAAGACCTTGGTCTGTTGCCAGGGCTGGCCGCCCCATGCGACCGGAACGATGCCGGCAGCCTTCAGCTTGTCGAGGTCGGTGAAGAATTCGTCCCAGCTCTTGGGCTCCTCTGCGATGCCGGCCTTCCCGAAGGCTTCCTTGGAATAGAAGACCCAGCTTTCGCCATGGGCGCCGGTCGGCGAGAGATAGACCTTGCCGTCATAGGAAATGAGATCGTAGATCGATTTCGGCAAAGCGTCGGCCCATTTGCCGGCGGCCGCGACATCGTCGATCGGATTGAACAGACCCTGGCCGACGAAATCGGCGGCCGCAAGACCGATGACGCCCTGCTTGGCGCCGGGCGCATCGCCGGCGACGATACGATTCTGGAAGGCGGCATCGGCGGCGCCGAAACCGGCGATCGAGGAATCCTTCCAGACGCCGCCGCGCTTTTCGAATTCGGTCTTGATGACGTTGAGGGCCGCGGCTTCGCCGCCAGACGTCCAGGACGACATCATCTCGATCGTCGGCTTGTCCTCGGCATGCGCCGAGGCGAAAAGACCGGCGACTGCCACGCCGGCAAGAAAGAGTTTCATCATGGTCTTCATTGTTCCACCTCTTGAAAATGCCCTCTTTGCGGGGCGTACGTTGTCTTGGGAATGATTGTCAGCGATAGATCGGCAGGAGCGCCTGCCGGACGAGCGTCAGCCCGTTGGCGATGTCGCCGACCGGATCCGGCGCGGCATCGAGTTCGAGGATTGCCCAGCCTTCATAGGACCGGTCGCGCAGCAGCCGGATCCAGGCCGGCCAGTCGACCCGTCCAAGGCCGAAGCTGCAGAAATACGGCTGGTGGCGATCGTGGATGCGCTTGTCGATCGGCGTGTCGGCGGGCATGGGCCCGATCGCATCCTTCCAGTGGGCGATAATCATCCGCTCGTGATGCCGGTCGACGAGCTGGACGGGATCGGAGCCGGCAACGATGATATGGGCGGTGTCCGGGCACATATGCACATAGGCCGGGTCGGTCAGAAGCATCATCAGATCGACGTCGCGCGCGGCGGCAAAGATTGAGTGCGCCTCGGTATGCAGCGCCAGCCGCACGCCCCTGGCATAGAGGGTCGCGCCGAGCCGATTCAGGAAATCGGCTATCACCTTGGCGTGGTCGAAATCGTAGAACTGCACCGGCTGGGCGCCGAGCGTCTGGCGAAGCGGGGCGCCGATCACCATGATGTCGCTGCCGCAGGCTTTCAGGAAGTCGGCATAGCGTTCCGCCTTGTCGATCAGTGCGCGCTGGGCCTCGGGCTCGGCGAAATCTCCCGCTGCCTCCAGTTCCGCGAAAAAGCCGCTGCAGAGCGTCAGGCCGCGTCTCGAAAGCTCGGCCGCAAAGGCATCGGCGGAACCATAGGTCTTGATGGCATCCTGCCAGTTGAACGGAGAAAAAGTCAGCTCGACGCCGGTGACGCCGGAGGCCTGGATGCTGTCGAGGATCTTGCCCCAGAAAGCGCGCGGTTCGGTGCGCGCATAGGCGACGATCGCGTCATGGCTGTCGACACCCCAGAAGCCGGGATCGAAGAACGTCACGAGATCGACGCCGAAGCGGAGCCTGTCGCCAGTAGCCATAATCCATCCATTTCTTAAAGGCATGACCTACCCGCATGCGGAACAGCGCCCCACATTCAATAAATCATGAATTTTCAACGCATTAAGTAATGGCAATCGTTTGCCATGTTTGGATGATAATCAAGCTGGCTTTTTAAGCAAGCGATTTTTGGCAAACGTTTGCTATAAATCGCGGGTTGCCTTAGAGTTGCAAATCGAAGCATCCGGGAGAATGAAATAAACGTGAATAAAAACAAGGATGTGGCCGCAGAGGAGCAGTCGGGTGCGTTGATGGCGGACGTCGCACGGCTCGCCGGTGTTGCGATCTCAACGGTCAGCCGTGCGCTCGCCAATCCCGGGCGCGTCAACGAGAAGACCCGCGCCAAGATCAACGCGGCGGCCAAGCAGCTCGGCTATACGCCGAATGCGATGGCGCGGGGCCTCAGGGTCGGCAAATCCAACATCATCATGATCATCCTGCCCGGATCGCTCTATTACGGCGTCTCGCAGATCATTCCGCAGGTCCTGCAGAGCATCAACAAATCGCTGATCCAGGGCGGCTACAACCTGATGATCGCCAACCTCGATCGCGACGAGATTTCCGAGCGGCACATTCTCGACCTCGCTTTCGGCGGCAGCGTGCGAGGAGCGATCATCCTGTCGTCGAAGCTTCCGGAGGTCGATGGGCGCTCGCTGTCAAATTCCGGCCTGCCGATCGTTTCGATGCTGCTCGACATGAGCGATGCGGGCCTGCAAAGCGTCATCACCAACGACCGCGAGGCTGTGCGCGACGTCACCGCCGAGTTGATCCGCTTGGGCCATCGGCGATTCTTCTATCTTGCGGGACCGGAAGGCAACTATCATGACGTCGAACGCTATGGCGGCGTGCTCGAAGCGCTTGAGGCAGCCGGCCTGTCGAAGGGGGCAGTGCATCGCTCGGGCGGCCGCCTCGATTATCAGCACGGTTTCGATATCGGCGTGCAGGCGGCGGACGATTTCGCAGAGCTGACCGAGAAACCGACGGCGGTCATCGCCACCAGCGATGACATGGCCATTTCATTCGTCAGCCGCATTAAGCGCGCAGGCTTGAGCATTCCCGATGATCTCTCCGTCGTCTCCTTCGACGGCTCCCCGGTCTGCGAATTCTCCGCGCCGCCGCTCTCGACGATCGAGCAGCCGGTGGAAGAGATGGGCCGCGCCGCGGTGGAACTCCTGCTCGACGCCATTGGCCAGAGGCAAAACCCCGCCTCCGTGCGCACTATCATCCGCAGCAAGCTCATCTTGCGGGAGAGCATCGCCCCTCCGAAGTGTTGACGAGGCCGGAACCGCTTCATTGAATTCATTCATGGACAAATACAGCGATGAAGCCTAAATTAGCGTCAGGTATTACCTCTGACTAAGGAGGCCTCATGGCATCGCCGACCTCGCTCAAACTCGATGATGAGCTAAAGGGCCGCGTCCAACAATTGGCCGAGGCCCGCCGCCGTTCATCCCACTGGATCATGCGTGAAGCTATTGCACAATATGTCGAGCGCGAGGAGAAGCGCGAGACGCTGCGGCAGGAGACGCTTGACGCCTGGAAGGAATTTGAAGCGACGGGACTGCACGTCACCGGCGTCGAAGTCGAAAAGTGGCTTTCGACCTGGGGAACTGACGACGAGTCGTCCGCCCCCGAATGCCACAAGTAATCTTCTCTCCGGCCGCAATCCGCGACCTCGAGCGGCTCCGGGAGTTCCTGCGGCCGAAAAACCCGTCGGTCGCCAAGCGGGCAGGCGAAACCATTCTCAAAGGCGTGAGCCTCCTCGGCGCGCATCCCCATATGGGACGCCTCATCGAAGACTTGCCCGAGCAATATCGGGAATGGCTCATCGATTTCGGAGAGAGCGGATACGTCGCGCGTTATCGTGTGGATGGCGACATTTTGACGATCCTCGCCGTGCGGCACCAGAAGGAAGCAGGGTTCTGATCAGGATTCCGAGGGTCCACGTCTGTCGGTTGGGAAGTTTATAAGCGTCCGGCGACATGTCCCGATGGGGCGCGGATTGCGCTCCATCAAAACTTCGTCTGACCCCATCAGCCCCCACGTCGTGCTACGAAAATCACAACGCCGGGCGATCTGAGACTTCAGCTATGCGCGGTGGAATTCTGAAATTCCGAGCACGCACATGGACCTCTCGAAGATCAAGACGCTGATCGACTTTGTCGGACGATCGAATATTACCGAGCTGACCGTGACGGAAAAGGATGTGACGGTCCGGATTTTCCGCACGTCGCCGGCAGAGGCAGCTGTTGCCGTGCCCCCGCAAAAGCCGGAACCGACAATAGATCCCGTCTCCGATGCACTTTCGAGCATCGAGAAAACCTCCCATGCGGTGAAGGCGCCCGTCTTCGGCGTTCTGCACCGGGCGCCGGCGCCCGGCGAGCCGCCATTCGTCGCGATCGGCGACGCGGTGGAGGAGGGGCAGACACTTTTCATCATCGAGGCGATGAAGGTCTTCAACACCATCGCCGCGCCGCGGTCCGGACGCATCACGCTTCTCACCGATATCGACAATGGCGAGGTCGAGACCGGCGACCTGCTGGCGGAGATCGCCTGATGCCGGAAAAGTTGGAACAATCCACTGCCTCAGGACGCCGTTTCGATACAGTCCTCATCGCCAATCGCGGCGAGATCGCCGCCCGGGTTCAGCGCGCCTGCCGCGAACTCGGCCTGAAGACGGTCGCCATCTGCTCCGAGGCCGACCGGCAAGCGCCTTACATCAAGACCGCCGACAATTTTCTCTGCATCGGCCCGTCGGCTGCGGGCAGGAGCTATCTCAATCAGGATGCCATCCTTCTCGCCGCACGCCTGACCGGCGCAGGCGCCATCCATCCCGGTTACGGTTTTCTGTCTGAGAATGCCGCATTCGCCGGCGCCGTCGAAAGGGCCGGGCTGGCCTTTATCGGTCCGACCGCTTCGTCGATCGCGACCATGGGCGACAAGATCGCGGCGAAGCGGGCGATGATGGCGGCCGGCGTCCCCTGCGTTCCCGGTCCCGATAGCGCGCTGCCCGACGACCCGGCCGCAAGCGAGCGCCTCGCGCTGGAGATCGGCTATCCCGTCATCGTCAAGGCGTCCGGGGGCGGCGGCGGACGCGGCATGCGCGTCGTGCCAACGGCCGATCAGCTGCATGAAGCCATCGCGCTGACCCGCGAAGAGGCGCGCAAGGCCTTCGGCTCGCCCTCGCTCTATATGGAAAAGTTCCTCCAGCATCCGCGCCACATCGAGATCCAGGTTCTTTGCGACGATCACCGCAACGCCGTGTGGCTGGGGCATCGCGACTGCTCGATGCAGCGCCGCCATCAGAAGGTGGTGGAGGAAGCGCCAGCGCCGGGAATCGCGCCCGACATCATCCAGCCGGTCGGCATGGCCTGCGTGCAGGCCTGCCGTCAGATCGGCTACCGCGGCGTCGGCACCTTCGAATTCCTCTACGAGGACGGCGCTTTCTATTTCATCGAGATGAATACGAGGCTTCAGGTCGAGCATCCCGTCACCGAGCTGACGAGCGGGGTCGATATCGTCCAGGCGCAGATAAAGGCGGCGCAGGGGGAGGTTCTGGATTTCGTCCAGGGCGATGTCACCTGCGAAGGCCACTCCTTCGAATGCCGCATCAACGCCGAGGATCCCGACACCTTCCTGCCCTCGGCCGGCGTCGTCACTCGTCTCGCTCTGCCGCAGGGGCCGGGCATCCGCGTCGATACGCATATTCACCCCGGCTACAGGGTCTCGCCCTATTACGACTCGCTGATCGCCAAGCTGATCGTCCACGCGCCGACGCGGGCGAAAGCGATGGCCAGAATGTGCGAGGCGCTTGCCGGCACCGAAATCGAGGGCATCGCCACCAATATCCCGTTTCTGCGCGCCCTGTTCGAGGACCACGCATTCGCGCGCGGTGAGACGGATATCCACTATCTCGAACACTGGCTGAAGCTGCGGAGGGCGGCGGCATGAGCGCCATCGACTTCAGCGATCCCGCCACCATTGCATTCCTCACCGATGCGCTGACCGCCGCCGGCGTGGAGGGCCTCGAAATCTCCCGGCCGGACGGGCAGCTTCGCATCGTCACTTCGGGGGAGGGCGGCGCGCAGGTAGCCGTACTCCGCGCTCCAGGCTCCCCACCTGTCGTCATGAAGGCGCCGCTGGCGGGGCATTTCTGCGCCGAACATCCGGCCGCCGCCGCCACACCGCAAACCCTGCCGCGCTCCGTATCCGATGCCGATCTCCTCGGCTTCATCAGGGTAGGGCATGTGCTGCTTCCCCTTCGCGCCGGCCGTTCCGGTGTCTTGACCAGGCTGCTCGCCGAGCCCGGCGCCCTGGTCGGCTTCGGTGATCCTCTGTTCGAAATCGAGCTGCCATCATGATCGCCACCACGAACAGACATGCCTCGCAACGCGAAATCGTTCCGGCCACCCAAAGCCGGGCGCGGGTTTCCTCGATCGGGGCCAGATCCTTCCTGCTCGAGGCGCCCGGCGATTTCGATCTCATCGCGCAACGGCGGATCTGGGCCCTGTCTCAGATGGTGAAAAGCTGGGCGGACCTTGCCGAAAACATTCCCGGGATGACCAACCTGCTGGTGATCTTCAAGCAGACGCCCGAGGATCCCGATGCGGTGGTCGTCCGGCTGCTTGAGGCATGGGAGAATGCGCAGAGCATCGATCTCAACGGCAAGACCATCGAGATTCCCGTCCATTACGGCGGCGAACATGCGAGCGATCTTCCGGCCCTTTGCGATCTCTCGGGCTTAAGCGACCGCGAGGTCGTCCGAATCCATCATGAAGCGACCTACCGGGTCTTCGCCTTGGGCAGCGCGCCCGGCTTCGGCTATCTGCATGGCCTCGATCCGCGCATCTATATGCCGCGAAAGACGGTGCCGTCGCTGAAGATGCCGAAGGGCTGCGTGACGATCGGCGGCATGCAGACCGGCGTCGCCATGCTGACCGGCCCCAATGGCTGGAACTCCATCGGCTTTGCGACGCTTGAGATGTTCGACCCAACCGCGCCGACCCCCGCCATGATGGCGCCCGGAGATACGGTGCGGTTCTTGCCGGCAAGGATCGAGCTATGATCGAGATCTTGGAAACCGGCCCCTTCAACACGGTGCAGGATCTCGGACGCCCCGGCTATCGTGATATCGGCGTGTCGGCGAGCGGCGCGATGGATCCGCTCGCGGTCAGGATCGGCAATATTCTCGTCGGCAATGACGAAAATGCGGCTGTGATCGAGGTGCAGACCTTCCCGTTCAGCCTGCGTTTCGAGCAGCGCACCGTCTTTGCCGTGACCGGCGCCGACGGTCATCCTCACCTTGAGGGATCGGAACTCATTCCCTGGTGCGCCTATATGGCAGAGCCCGGACAGGTTCTCGAACTGAAGCAGCCCCCGCTGCTCGCGCGCGCCTATGTTTCGTTCGGCGGCGGGCTGGATATTCCAGTTGTCATGGGGTCGCGAAGCACGTCGCTGCGCGGCGGCTTTGGCGGCAATGCCGGCCGGCCGCTGGCGAAGAATGATCGGATCGCGGTCGGCGAGGACTTGGAGATTGCCATGCTGCCGGCCATGGGCCTCGCGGTCGTCGAGCCGGCCGTGGCACTGCGCGATGTCTTCCCGGCTCCCGTCGATGGGGCACTGCCGATCCGCGCCCTGCCTGCCGGCGAGCATGGTCTTTTCGCCGGAGACGGCGAAGCCTTCTGGGGCCAGACCTGGCGGATTTCCTCGCGCAGCGACCGCACGGGCTACCGGCTGTCCGGCGAGCCGATCACGCCGACCGCCTCCATCGAGATGCGCTCTCACGGCGTCGTGCCCGGCGTCATCCAGGTTCCGCCCGGCGGCGAACCGATCGTGCAGATGAGCGATGCGAATACGGCCGGCGGCTATCCGAAGATCGCCGGTGTGATCGAATGCGACCTCTGGCGGCTCGGGCAGGCCCGCACCGGCGCTCGCCTGAAATTCGTCCGGTCGACGCATGCGGAAGCGCGCGCGGTCGAGCAGGCCGTCGCCGGCTATGTCGAGGATGTCAGGCTGACATCCGGGATGGTCAAGCGCGCCCTGAAGGCGATCGCCTAAGCGGAGCGAAAGGAGGAACTGATGAAGATCGATCTGAATTCCGACATGGGCGAAGGATTTGGTCCCTACCGGCTGTGCGACGACGAAGCGATGATGAAAATCGTCTCTTCGGCCAATATCGCCTGCGGTTTTCACGGCGGCGACCCCGATACGATGGGGCGCATGGTGCGGCTGGCAAAGCAGAATGGCGTCGGCATCGGCGCCCATCCCGGCCTGCCCGACCGGCTGGGCTTCGGCCGGCGCGAAATGCCCTTCCAGGCGGACGAGCTTCGCCAGCAGATGCTCTACCAGCTCGGCGCGCTGATGGCGATTGCCAGAGCCGAGCGGGTCGCCGTCTCCCATATCAGCTTTCATGCGGCCATGGGCAACATGGTCAACCGCGATCCTGTGCTTGCAGACCTGATGATGGATGCGATCGTCACCGTCGACGCCAATCTCGTCGTCTTCGTCACGTCGGGGAGCGAGATCCAGCGGGCGGCCAGGCGCGCGCGCCTGAAGACACTGGCGCTTTTCCTCGCCGACCGGGCCTATGACGCCGAGGGCAGACTTGTTGCGCGCGGGCTCCCGGGCGCCCTCGTCAAAGACGAAGCCGCCGTGCGCGCACGTGTGCGAAAATTCCTCCTCGACGGAACCGTCGAGACGATCGACGGCGCCGTGATCGCCATGCCGGCGCGCTCCATTCTCGTCCACAGCGATACGCCCGGCGCCCTGGAGCTTGCCGGCATCGTGCGCGGTGAGATCGAAGCCACCGGCGCCACGCTCGCTCCCGCCGCCGAACTCGCCGATTGACGCAATCCCGATCGCCTGCCGGCGGTCTTTTCCCCAATCTCTCCTCGAAGGACCACGCCGATGTCCGTCATCGCAGACCGCCTGAAAAACGTCTCCATATCCGCATCCGCCGCCATGACCCAGCGCGCCCGGGAATTGGCCGCCAAGGGGATCAAGGTCGTCAGCCTCTCCTCCGGCGAACCGGATTTCCCCACCCCGGCGCACGCGATCGAGGCGGCGCATGCGGCGGCTCTCGCCGGTGATACGAAATATCCGCCGATGGACGGCACGCCGGCGCTCAAATCGGCCATCATTCGGAAGTTCAAGCGCGACAACAATCTCGACTACGACGCCAGCCAGATCGTCGTCTCGGGCGGCGGCAAGCAGGTGATCTTCAACGCCATGCTGGCGACCTGCAATCCGGGCGACGAGGTCGTCATCCCGACGCCCTCCTGGGTCAGCTATGCCGACATCGTCAAATTCGCCGGCGGCGTACCGGTTGCCGTGCCCTGCCACGAGCAGACCGGCTTCAAGCTGCGCCCGGAGGATCTGGAAGCGGCGATCACGCCGCGCACCAAATGGCTCTTCCTGAATTTCCCGAACAATCCGACCGGGGCAGCCTGCTCCAGGGCGGAGATGGCCGCCATCGCCGAGGTCATGCTGCGCCATCCCAATGTCTGGATCATGACCGACGACATCTATGAGCACCTGGTCTACGACGACTTCCAATTCTGCACGATCGCGGAAGTCGAACCCAGACTATACGATCGCGTCCTGACGATGAACGGCGTCTCCAAGGCCTATGCAATGACCGGCTGGCGGCTCGGGTTCTGCGCCGGATCGAAAGAGCTGATCTCGGCTATCAGCAACGTCAACGGCCAGAATGGCGGCGGCATCGCGACGCTGACCCAGGCGGCGGCGACCGCGGCGCTGGACGGGCCCCAGGATCTTCTGAACGAGCGCGCCGCTATCTACAAGACGCGACGCGACTTCGTTCTCGACAAACTGTCGGAGGTGGAAGGGCTGCGCTGCCATCGGCCCGAAGGCGCATTCTACATCTATCCCAACATATCGGGGCTGATCGGCAAGACCAGCAAGGGCGGGCGCAAGATCGAGACCGACGTCGATTTCGTCATGGCGCTGGTGGAGGAGCATCACGTCGCGACCGTGCAAGGCGCGGCTTACGGAATGAGCCCCTTCTTTCGCATTTCCTACGCGACAAGCATGGAAAAACTCGCCGACGGCTGCGCGCGGATCGCCCAATTCTGCAAGGACATGCGCTGACCGGCGACCCCCTCTCAGGCTTTCAGCCGCGCCGTCAATTCGAGAAGAATGTCCCGGACGGCAAGGGCCGGTTCCGACAGGGGATTCTGGTCGGAAACGCAAAGCGACAGGGTTTCTTCGATCCGCGGCGAGACGAGCCGGCAGATCAGCGGCTCGCTCGATTCCGAGACGATGCGGTCGGCAATCGCCTTCGGCATGATCGTCGCGCCGAGACCGCTGCCGACCGCGCGGGCGAGGGTGCGCACGATTTCGACTTCCGCCACGACCTTCAAATTGGTGCGTGTGCGGGTGAAGGCGGTGTCGACCGCACGCCGGACGAAATTATAGGCGGGCGGCAGCAGCAGCGGTATGCCGTCGAGAGCGTTGACCGCAACGGGTTTTGCATCCGCTTCGATGGCAAAGTCGCGATGCGCCACCAGGAAAAACTCTTCGCTGAGGATCGGTTCGAAGCGCACGCCCTTGATCGGCCCGGTTCCATGCAGAAGCGCCATCTCCAGCCGGCCGTTCATGATCATCTGGCTGTAGGTCTGGCCGACGCTTTCTGTCAGGTGCAGCAGGATACCGGGATGCCGCTTCCGGGTTTCCGCCAGGAGATCGACGGAGAGCGTCGCAGCACTGCTGAACGGCACGAGGCCGACAGACACGCGCCCGGCAAGCGAATTGCCGGCGGCGGACGCATCGGCTTGGGCCTGCTCCATCTGCCGGAGGATGATCTGCGCATGGCGATAGACCGCGTGTCCGGCATCGGTCATGCTGACGCCCTGCTGGCTGCGGATCAGCAGCTTGTGGCCGAAATGCTCTTCCAGCGCCGCAAGCTGCTGGCTGAGAGCCGGCTGGGCGATATGCAAAAGATCCGCCGCTCGCGTGATGCTGCCGCTGTCGACGATCACGATGAAGGATTTGAGGCGTCTGATGTCCATGGGGATCGGGGTACCATACTGATCTGCGGGTGGCATGTTTGCAGAGGCGCATTGCTTTTGCAACGCGACGCGGCGTGAAGCGAGGCCGCGAGAGAATACCGGCGTCGCCGCCTTCTCTTCTTCGGCAGGCCGCGCCGCTCCATAACCGTTGCTTATTGCTCCAGAGATAATCGGTCTTAGGCAAGGGGTTAAAGCTTCGCTACTGTCTTCATCAACCACAAGGGAACGACAATGCCATTCTCCGACTACAAGACCGCACTGGTGACCGGCGCATCCTCCGGGATCGGCGCAGCCGTGGTTGAGCGGCTTCGCCGAGAGAACATCGAAGTCCATGCCGTTGCCCGCAGTGCCCAAGCGCTGCAGCAGCTGGCCGGGCGCACGGGCTGCATTGCCCATGCCATCGATGTGACCGATCGGCCGGCGATCGCCGAGCTGGCGGGCCAGGTCGAGTTCGACATTCTCGTCAACAATGCCGGCGTCGACCGGCCGAAGAAGTTCCTGGAAGCCGACGAGAGCGATATCGATCTTCTCGTCGACGTCAATCTCAGGGCGGTTCTGCACATCTGCCGCCTCGTCGTGCCGGGCATGGTGGCGCGCGACCGCGGCCATGTGATCAACATCTCGTCGATCGCCGGCGCCTATAATTTCGGCGGCAACTCCTCCTATCACGCCACCAAGGCCGGCGTGAGCATGCTGTCCAACCAGCTGCGCATCGATGCTTTCGGCAAGCGGGTACGGGTTACCGAAATCTGCCCCGGCCGGGTCGCCACCGATATTTTCAATCACGTCCACGGCGATGACCCCAGCATCCGGGAACGGTTCATCGATGGTTTCGAACTGCCGCAGGCAACCGATATCGCCGACGCCATCGCCTTTGCCATAGCAGCTCCTGTCGCCGTCAACATCGGACATATGGAGATCACGCCGACGCTGCAGGTCATGGGCGGCCTGCAGACGGCGAAGCCGCAACCGAAGACGGATCCATCCGGGGAGCCAACGCCGTGAGCGGTTTCGACCTTTCGGCAATCCTCGGAAATCCCGACTATGCCGCCATGCTGCTGCATGGCATCCAGATGACCTTCATCATCTATGCCGGCTCCTGGTCGCTCGCGATGGCGCTCGCCCTGCTGCTGCTCGGTATACGCCTGTCGCCCTTTCGCTTCGGCGATCCGTTGGTCGCCGCTTACGTATCCTACCACCGCAACGTCCCCACCCTGGTGCAGCTGATGCTGTGGTATTTCGGGATTTTCACTCTGATGCCGAACGGGGTCGCGACATGGCTGGCGAGCCATAATGCCGAGGCGATCTTCGCGGTGATCGGGCTCGGGCTCTGCCAGGCAGCCTATTTCAGCGAAGATCTTCGCTCCGGCGTGCGCTCGGTCAGCGACGGCCAGATGCAGGCCGCCCGTGCGCTTGGCCACGGTTATGTCTCGGCGATGCGCTTCGTCATCATGCCGCAGGGCGTGCGCAACGCACTGCCGCCGCTCGTCAATCACAGCGTCTCCCTGTTCAAGAACAGCAGTCTCGCCGTCGTCATCGGCGCCTCGGAACTGACGCATGCCGTCAAGGAAATCGAAAACCTCAGCTTCCGCACCTTCGAGATCTACCTGATCGGCACGGTTCTCTACCTCTTCTTCTCGCTGATCATCATGAGCGTCGGCGCCTATCTGTCGATGCGCGCCGATCCTGCCAGGAGTGCGCGCGCATGATCCAGGACATGATCGCCATCGTCCGAGATTACTGGCTGCTGCTCTTGATCGGCCAATATCCGAACGGCCCGCTCGGCGGGCTCGCCAATACGCTGATCCTTTCGGCGCTCAGCATCACCCTCGCTTTTCCGGCCAGTATCCTCTTCGCGCTGGCGCGGCTTTCCAAGTCGCCGCTGCTGCGCTGGCCGGTCACGGCACTTGTCTATTTCACCCGGGGTGTGCCGCTGTTGATGCTCATCCTGTGGAGCTATTTCCTGGTTCCGCTGCTGACCGGCGCCGACGTGCCGAGCTTCGTCACCATGCTGACGACGCTGGTGGTCTATCAGAGCGCCTTCCTCAGCGAAGTAGTCCGTGCCGGCATCGTCGCGCTCGGACCGGGCCAGATGGATGCGGCGCGGGCGCTCGGCCACGGCTATATGGGCGCGATGCGCTACATCATCCTGCCGCAGGCGCTCTACAACATGATCCCGAGCATCATCTCCACCTTCGTCTCGACGATCAAGGACACGACACTCGGCTATGTCATCAACGTGCCTGATCTGACCTTTGCGGCAAGCCAGGTCAACAACCAGCTGCTGACGCAGCCCTTCCAGGTCTTCCTCATCCTGGCGATCGTCTACTTCATCATCTGCTGGACGCTCACCTACTTCGCCAATCGCCTCGAGCGGCGCATCACCCGGCGGCGTGCGGGACTTCTCGTGCCCGCCGCTGCCGTGGTCACGCCGTCGAAAATCGTATCGGAGCAGCTATGACGATGTCCGTTTCAACGCAGGAATCGCAGACGATCAGGCTTTCCCAGGTCTGCAAGAGCTACGGCGACTATCCGGTCCTCAAGGATATCGACGCGCAGGTGGCACGCGGCGAAGTCGTGGTCATTTGCGGGCCGTCCGGTTCGGGAAAATCGACGCTGATCCGCACGATCAATCGGCTCGAGGAGATCAACAGCGGATCGATCACACTCGACGGGCAGAACATTCATGCCGCCATGCGGGCAAAGGAACTCAACGCGATGCGCAGCCGGATCGGCTTCGTGTTTCAGAACTTCAACCTGTTTCCGCATCTCTCGGTCGCCGAAAACGTCTCGATGTCGCCGATCCGGGTGAAGGGCGTGGCGCCCGAGGTCGCGCATGAAAAGGCTCTCAAGCTCCTCGATCGGGTCGGCCTTGCCGACAAGGCCCGGGCCTATCCCGGGCAGCTGTCGGGCGGCCAGCAGCAGCGGGTGGCGATCGCCCGCGCCCTTGCCATGGAACCGCCGGTGATGCTGTTCGACGAACCGACGAGCGCGCTCGACCCCGAAATGGTCGGCGAGGTGCTCGCCGTCATGAAGAGCCTGGCGTCCGAAGGCATGACCATGCTCTGCGTCACTCATGAAATGGGTTTCGCGCGCGACGTCGCCGATCGGATCTGGTTCATCGATGCCGGCCAGATCATCGAAACGGCGACCCCAAAGGAATTCTTCAGCAATCCGCGCCATCCCCGGGCTCAGCGTTTCCTCGCTGATCTCAGGCACTGATACCGAGCACCAAAAACAAAGGAGAACAGCAATGAACTGGAAATACCTAAGCCTCACCCTCGCATTTGCCGGCATGGCGGCCGCTGTGCCCGCCAAAGCCGATCAGCTCGACACCATCATGTCGGCGAAGACGCTGCGCTGCGCGACGTTCGCCGACGTTCCCCCCTTCGCCTCGCCCGATCCGAAGACCCGTGAAATGGCCGGTTTCGACGTCGATCTCTGCGGCGCCATCGCCAAGGAATTGGGCGTCAAGGCCGAGATCAAGCCGGTTTCGGTCGAAGCGCGCGTGCCCGAAGTCAAGCTTGGCCGCGTCGACATCACCGTGGCCAACCTTGCCTATACGCTGAGCCGCGCCGAGCAGATCCAGTTCAGCGATCCCTATTATCTCGCCAAGGAAATGCTGATCGTGCCGGCCGACGATGCCGGCAAGACGAAGGCCGATTACGCCGGCCAGCGCATCGCTTCGACCAAGGGCTCGACCTCGGAAATGTCGATCAAGCTCAACAAATCCGAGCCGCTGACATTCCAGGATACCGCTTCTGCCTATCTCGCCGTCCAGCAGGGCAAGGCGCGCGGCATGGTGGCCAACACCATGACGACGACCAAGTTCGTCAATGAATCGAAGAGCAAGGGCAAGGAAATGCGGATGATCGAGGAGCCGATGCTCTATCAGCCGATCGGCATCGGCATGGCCAAGGATCAGCCGGCACTGACCGCCAAGGTCAACGAGATCCTGCACAAGCTCGACGAGTCTGGTGAAATCAACAAGATCTGGGACAAGTGGCTCGGCCCGAACACCGAGTACAAGATGACCCGCACCGACAAAGTCGTGCCGCTCGCGCAGCTGAAATTCGACCCGATCCCGTAGACCGACCGGTCTCGGAACCTCCCGAAGACATTCAACCGAGATAAGACGGCGGGATTTGCCCGCCGTCTACCAACGATGTGAGGCACCCATGATTCATATAAAAGACATCGCTGAACGGCCCAGCAAAGCTGACATCGAGGCCGTTTCCAAATTTTCGCCGGCGACGATCCACGAAGCCCAGGGCCGCCGCGGCGCGCTGTCCTCCCGCCTCAAGCCCGTCGACTACCGCATGAAACTGTGCGGCCCGGCATTCACGGTCAAATGCGCGCCGCGCGACAACATCATGCTGCAACTCGCCATCAACTATGCAAAGCCCGGCGACATCATCGTCGTCTCCGCCGGCGAATACGAAGAGGCCGGCTCCTTCGGCGACGTGCTTGCCAATGCCTGCCTTGCCAAAGGCATCGGCGGCCTCGTCACCGACACCGGCGTGCGCGATACGCTGCAGCTCAGAGAACTCGGCTTTCCCGTCTTCTCGCTCAGCGTCTGCATCAAGGGCACGGTGAAGGAAACCATTGCCGCGGTGAACGACCCGATCATCGTCGGCGGCGAAACCATCAATCCCGGTGACATCATCGTCGGTGACGCCGACGGACTGGTGGTGGTCCGCAGGCAGGAAGCCCAGGAAGCAGCCCGGCTTTCGCAGGCTCGCGAAGATGCCGAAGCCGGTTATATCGCCGCCTACAAGGCGGGCAAATCGGTCATCGAGGTCAGCAATCTGGCGCCGGTGCTGAAAGCCAAGGGCCTTGTCGTCGACATCTGAGACGATAGAGATCGCCTTATTCTCAAGTCTCAGCCCGCGCCGGCTTTCCCAGCCGCGGCGAACGCCGCGGCTATATCAGATATTCTCAGGCGTCACGATTTCGAAGGTAATTGTCCGCTGAATCGTGCCGCCCGACGCACCCTGCGTGATCGTTTCGATCATCGTCTCGACCAGCGCCGTGGACGTCTGCTCCAGCGGATGACAGAGAGCCGCGGTAATCATCCCCTCCGACAGGCCTTTTCGCGTCTCCGGGCCAATGTCCCGGCAAACGAGGCGGATGCTTCGGCGCCGCTCCTGCGGCACTTCCCTCAGCGCCCGCAAGACACCGGAGATGCCGCCGCCGACAATCAGGATGCCGGTGAGGTCATCCGTCGTCGCCAAGAGTTCCTTGACCATCCGGTATGCCTCGTTCGGCTCCTCATGCGTGGGGCGGCTGTCCTCGATGGTCAGGTGCGGCGCATGTTCGCGCACATAGGAGCGGAAGCTCGCATCGGAGACGTCCTGACATTGGTAACGGTGGTTGCCGATGAAGACGGCGATCCGCCCCGGTCCGTGGGTCATGTTCGAGATCAGCCATGCTGCCGTCCGCCCCATTTTCCAATTGTCGGCCCCGACATAAGCGGCCCGCTCGCGGGCGGATTGGTCGGTAATATAGGCGATAACAGGCTTGCCCTTCTCGTGCAGCTCGCGGATGGCCTGGGCGATCACCGGGTGATCGGCGGCGACGACGGCAACGGCGTCGCAATTTGCACCGAGCGCCTTGAGCCGGCCGGCAATATTTTCCGGGGTCAGCAGATCCACAAAGTCGACCAGGGGATCGATGACCTCATCGCGCCTGGCGCGGCATGCCTCGACGATCTTCTTGCCGAAGAGCTGGTAGAGCTCACGACTGGATTGCTGCAGCAGAAAGCCAAGCCGGTATTTCGGCACTGTCTTGCGCAGCCGGTCCTCGATTGCGCCGGCGCCGTAAAAGCCGATCCGCTCCGCGGCCGCCTGGACGCGCTGCACGGTCGTGCCTTTGACGGAGGCAGTACCGGCCAGAATCCGATTGACGGTCGCAATCGAGACATCGGCTTCCTTGGCAAGGTCGGAGATGGTCGGCCGCCGCATGATTGTTCCCTCCATCGTTAGAACGTTCGTATCATTATGATTGATACTCTGTGATACTTTATGCATGTTTAGTATGATTTCACATTTCGAGAATTTCAAGCGGTGATATGTTTCTCTTCACGGTCACGCCAGGGAGGCGGGCCAAGGGAGGAGATAGAAATGACTAAATTTCGCCGCCTTGCGGCAACCGCATCGGCTGTCGCGATCATGACTTGCACTGCCACGGCCGTTATGGCCGCCAACATCTTCGTCGTGGGCGGCAAGCCGGACGATCCGTTCTGGTCGATCGTCAAGCGCGGCGCCGAGGATGCCGGCAAGGTCGTTGAGGCACAGGGCGGCAAGGTCGTCTGGCTCGGGCCTCAGAATTACGACAATCTCGGCGTCGATGCGGCCGAACTGATCCGTCAGGCCATCGACCAGGGCGCCGATGCGATCGTCGGTCCGGACTGGGTGCCGGAAGCCATGGACCCAGCCTTCAAAGCGGTGGTCGACAAGAAAATTCCGCTGGTCATCTATAATGCCGGCGGCATCGAAGCCGCCGATCGCCTCGGTGCGATGAACTATGTCGGCTCCAACGACTACCTCTCCGGCAAGGCCGCGGGCAGCTACTTCGCCAAGCACGACCTGAAAAACGCCGTCTGCCTCAACACGCTGCCGGGTGCGGCAAACATCGAAGCTTTCTGCAAAGGCATGACCGATGGTGTGACCGAAGGCGGCGGCACCGGTTCGTCGCTGCCGCTGCCGGCAACGTCATTCGGTTCGGCGACCGCCGTCGCGCAGGCCCTCAAGGCGCATCTGCTGCAGCATCCGGAGATCAAAGCGGTCTTCGCGATCGGCAACGTCGACACGAACTCCGCGGTCAACGGCGTAACGCAGGCCGGCAAGCAGGGCCAGGTCAAGGTCTGCGGCATGAATATGGATGAAACCGTCCTGAACAACATCAAGAGCGGCAGCCAGCTTTGCGCGATCGACCAGCAGGGTTACCTGCAGGGCTACCTGGCGGTCTCGATCCTGAACAGCAATGTCAATTACGGCCTCACCGTGCCGACCCGGGAAATCCTGACCGGCCCCGGCGTCATCGACGCCTCGAACGTCGATGCCACTATGGCAGGCGTGAAAGCCGGCGCCCGGTAAGGGATCGGCCCAACGTCGTGAAGCTGCCTGTCCCTCACGCAGGCAGCTTCCATTCTTTCAAAAAGCGCCGACCGTTACCGGTCACGCGGCTTTATTGGTGGTGTCAAATGAACGCGAGAAACGATGTCCTCGCCCCGTCGGTTGCTTCGGGCGGCCATGCCAAAGCGACCATCGGTCAGCTTTCGCGGCGCCCCGAAGCGGGCTCGTTGCTGGGCTTGATTGCGGTGTTCGTCTTCTTCGCCCTGCTGGGCGGCAAGGTGTTCCTGTCCGCTGCGGGCTATGCGAGCTGGCTGAATGTCGCGGCCGAGATCGGCATCGTCGCGCTGCCGATCGGGCTCCTGATGATCGCAGGCGAAATGGACCTCTCGATCGGCGCGGTGATCCCGGCGTCATCGCTGACGGTGGCGATCGTTTCCGGCCACTACGGTCTTCCCGAAATCGTCGGGATTTCCGCCGGCCTCGGTGTCGGGCTCCTCGTCGGATTTTTCAACGGTTATCTCGTCAACCGCACCCGCGTCCCGTCCCTGATCGTCACCATCGGTTCGATGTTCGGCGTCATGGGATTGACGCTGGGCTTCACCGTGCTGATTGCCGGCAGCACCGGTGTATCGCTGGTGCCAAATCCGACCGTCAAAGCAATCCTCGGCGATTTCATCGGCGGCATGTTCCAGGTGACGATCTTCTGGTGGGTGCTGTTCGCAGCAGCGTTCTTCTGCCTGCTGCACATTTCGCCGGTGGGCAACTGGATCTTCGCTCTCGGCGGCGACAAGGTCTCGGCCCGCAACGCCGGCATTCCGACGGAAAAGCTCACCATCGCGCTCTACATGCTGTCGGGCTTTTCCGCCGCCTTCGTCGGCGTCAGCCAGGTGCTCGTCTACCAGAGCGCACAGGTGCTCGGCGGGCAATCCTTCATCTTCAATTCGATCATGTGCGTGGTCATCGGCGGCGTGCTTCTGACCGGCGGCGCCGGATCCGTCGTGGGCATCGTCTTCGGCACGCTCACCTTCGCGATCGTCAATCAGGGCATTTATTTCACCGGCATAGACCCGAACCTCGGCAGCGTCATCATCGGCGCGCTCCTGCTGCTCGCCGTGATGATGAATGACAAGTTCCGGCTGATGGCGATGTCCTATGCCGCGAAAAAGAAGAAGTGAGGGCGGAGAGATGAACGGTTTTTCCATTGGACACTTTGTACGCCGGCCGGAATTCGGCGCCGTGTTGAGCTTCGTCGCGGTGATCGCCTTCTATGTCGCCTTCGGCGGCGTCAGCCTCGCTGCGCTGTTCGGCGCGGCCAGCTGGGTCAATTTCGCCGCCAATCTCGGGATCGTCGCCCTGCCTGTCGGCCTTCTGATGATATCAGGTGAGCTCGATATCTCGATCGGTGCGATGATCCCGGCGGGCTCGATGACGATCGCCATCCTGTCGGGTTATTACGAGCTGCCGATCGTCATCGGCATGCTCGGCGTGCTCGCCATCGGCATTGTCGTGGGGCTGATCAATGGTTTGCTGGCGGTGCGCACCAGCGTGCCCTCGCTGATCATCACACTCGGCACGCTGGTTGCGGTGCAGGGGCTCGTGCTTGCCGGATCGGTCATCCTGACCGGGGCCGCTTCGGTTCCGCTCAATGCTCCGGCCTGGGCCAAGACGGTGTTCGGCGACCTGATCCAGGGCAAATTCCAGGTGATCATCCTGTGGTGGCTGGCGCTGACGGTGGTCTTTGGTTTCGTGCTGCACGCAACGCGCTACGGAAACTGGATCGTCGCCATGGGCGGCGACGAGGTCAGCGCCCGCAATGCCGGCATCCCGACCGACCGGCTGAAGATCGTCCTCTTCGTTCTCTCGGCCACAGCCGCCTCTTTCGTCGGAATGTGCGGCGCCATCCTGTTCAATTCCGCGCAGGTCTCGGGCGGCATGAACTACATCTTCAATACGATCGTCTCGATCGTGGTGGGCGGCGTGCTGCTCACAGGCGGCTTCGGTTCGGTCGCCGGGATCTTTCTCGGCGCGCTGACCTTTGCCGTCGTCAGCCAGGGCATCTACTTCACCGACATCGACCGCAACTGGTCCAACCTGATTATCGGGGTGATGCTGATGGCCGCCGTTCTGATGAACAACACGTTCCGGCAGATGGCCTTGAGCTTCGTACCGAAGAAAAAGAAGTGAGCGTCAACCATGTCCGACACTATTCCGATCCTTGAACTCCAGAATGTCGACAAGAGCTTCGGCCCGATCGACGTGCTGCACGACATCTCGCTCAAAGTCCGTGCGGGCGAGGTGCTCTGCCTGCTCGGCGACAACGGCGCCGGCAAGTCAACGCTGATCAAGACGCTGGCCGGGGTTCACAAGCCGACGCGCGGCACCATCCTGATGGATGGCAATCCGGTGGAATTCAGCGGGCCTCGCGATGCGCAGGAAAAGGGCATCTCGGCGGTGCATCAGTTCGGCGGCACATTTCCGCTGATGTCGATCGGCCGCTCCTTCTTCGTCGGCGTCGAGCCGACCAAGGGCTGGGGTCCGTTCAAGGTCTATGACCGCAGGAAGGCCAACGAGATTGCCGTCAAGGCCGTCCAGGATTTCGGCATCACCCGGATCGACGATGGCGATCGTCTCGTCGGCGGGCTTTCGGGCGGCGAACGCCAGTCGCTCGCCATTGCCCGGGCCGTGCATTTCGGCGCGCGCGTGCTGATCCTCGACGAACCGACGGCCGCTCTCGGCGTCAAGCAGGCGGCCCATGTGCTGCGGATCGTCAACGAGGCGAAGCGGCGGGGCCTGGCGGTGGTCTTCATCACCCACCAGGTCATGCATGCGATGGCGGTGGGCGACCACTTCGCCGTTCTCATCCGCGGGGCGATCGCCGCCGATTTCCGCCGAGGCGAGAAGACCCGCGAGGAGATTACCGACCTGATGGCCGGCGGGGAAACCATGGCGGGCCTCGAAGCTCAAATCGATACTTACATGGCAAGCCATGAGGGACACCCGCCGCCAGCCGAGTAACCGCTGACGGCGCCACAACGACACAGCGCAAAGCACACAATATCCGGCAGCGGCAGAAAGACCGCCGCCGGAGAAGGAAAATCATGTCTGGAATCCGGAGGTCAAAATGAAAATCGCAATCGACCCCTTCATGCATCGGCATCTCTCGCTCGAGGAATTGCCGGGGAAGGTCAAGGAACTCGGCTACGACTGGATCGAACTCTCCCCGCGCGGAGATTTCCTCGAATGGTTCAAGGCGCCGCGCGTCTTTCCCGAGCGGATCAAATCATTGAAGCGCGCGCTGAAGGAGGCGGATGTCGGCATCGCCTCGCTGCTGCCGATGTACCGCTGGGCCTCCAACGACGAGACCGAACGCCAGGCCGCCGTCAAGCACTGGAAGCGCGCCATCGAGATCGCAGTCGAGCTGGAAGTCGACACGATGAATTCCGAGTTCGGCCGCGGCCCGCATCCGGACAAGGGATCGTGCTACTGCTGCCACACCGGCTCGATGATCGAGGCCTGCGAGGATGCCTGGTGGCGTTCGATGGAGGAGCTGGTGCCGCTCTTCGAGCGCGAGGGCATCCAGCTCAATGTCGAGCCCCATCCGGAAGACTGGTGCGAAACGCTGCAGCCGGCGCTCGACATCATCCGCACGGTCAATTCGAAGAGCGTCAAGTTCCTCTATTGCGCTCCGCATACCTTCTATTTCGGCGACGATACCAAGGCGATGCTGCGCGAGGCGAAGGACGTGCTGGCGCATGTCCATGTCGGCGACACCTTCAACCACAAGGCTTCGTCGGGCCTCAGATATATCCTCAATCCGCCCGGCACGAACGCCCGGGTGCACCAGCACCTCAATATCGGTCAGGGCGAGGTTCCCTGGGACGAGTTCTTCGGCACGCTGGCCGAGATCGGCTTCGACGGCATCATGACCGCCTGCGTGTTTGCCTGGGAAGACAAGGCGGACCAGAGCGGTACCTTCATGCGCGCGGAAATGCAGCGCTACATCGATAAGCACTGGGGGGCGAAATGACCCTTCAGGTTGGCGTCATCGGCACCGGTATGATCGGTCAGGATCATATCCGCCGCCTGACGAACGTCGTTTCCGGAGTCGAAATCGTCGGTGTGACCGATATCGACCAGGCCCGCGCTGCCGCTGCCGCCCCCGCGGGAGCGGAGGTATTCGCCACCCCCTCGGCGCTGATTTCTTCGGAAAAGGTGCAAGCCGTGATCATCTGCTCCTGGGGGCCGGCCCATGAGGAGCAATTGCTCGCCTGCCTTGCCGCCGGCAAGCCGGTCTTCTGCGAAAAGCCGCTGGTGACCTCCGAGGCGGCCGCACTTCGCGTCATGGAGGCGGAAGCGGCCGTCGGCCGGCGGCTCGTGCAGGTGGGCTTCATGCGCCGTTTCGATGCCGATTACCGCCGCCTGAAGGCGGTCATCGACGGCGGCAAGCTTGGCGCGCCGCTACTCTTCCATTCCGTACATCGCAATGCCTCGGTTCCCGAAGGGCTCTACACCTCGGAGATGCCGCTGAACGACACGCTGGTCCATGATGCGGACATTTCCCGCTGGCTCCTCTCCGATGAAATCACCGGGGTGGAGGTGCGTGTGCCGCGCCGGTCCTCGCGCGGCGGCGAGCTGCGCGATCCGGTCTTCGTGCTCCTACACATGGCCTCGGGCGCGCTTGTCGATGTCGAGATCTCGGTGAACATCGCCTATGGCTACGACATCCGCGGCGAGATCAGCTGCGAGGCAGGTGTCGCCGCACTTCCGAACCGCCCGGCAACCGTGATCTCGGATTCGCGCGGCATTCGCCAGGCGATCCCCGAGGATTGGCGCGAACGCTTCATCGAGGCTTACGACCAGGAATTCCGTGAATGGATCGTCGCCGCCTCCAAGGGCACGGCCGGCGGTCCTTCCACCTGGGATGGTTACGCGGCCACGCTGGTGGCCGATGCCGCACTCAGAGCCGTGACCAGCGGCGGCCTCGAACCCGTCAACATGATACCGAAACCCAAGCTTTACGCAGCGCCGACCGCCATGGCGGCGGAATGACGCGGCAGGCCATTTCAGGAGCAATGATCAGATGATCAACGGAGAAAGATCCATCGAGCGCCCCTTGCGCTGGGGCATGGTCGGCGGCGGCCGCACTGGGCAGGTGGGCTACAAACATAGAACCGGCGCCCAGCGGGACGGCACCTATCGGCTCGTCTGCGGCGCCTTCGACCTCGACGCCGAGCGCGGGCGCGACTTCGGCACGAAGATCGGCGTTGCCGCCGAGCGGTGCTATGGCGACTATAAGGAGCTGATCGCCAGGGAGGCCGGACGCGAGGACGGCGTCGAAGTCGTCTCGATCGCCACGCCGAATTTCACCCATTACGAGATCACCAAGGCATGCCTGGAAGCCGGCCTGCACGTGATCTGCGAAAAGCCGCTGTTCTTTACCGTCGCCGAATGCGACGAGGTGGCGAAGCTCGCCGAAGAAAAGGGGCTGATCGTCGGCGTCACCTATGGTTTCACCGGCCATCCGCTGGTTCATCAGATGGCGGCGATGGTCAGGAAGGGCATGCTCGGCGAGATCCGCATCGTCGACATGCAATATACCCACGGCTTCAATGCGGGCGATGATGTCGGCGCCAGCGAGGCGGTGAAATGGCGCACCAATCCGAAGACCGCCGGCCCGACCTTCGTTCTCGGCGATATCGGCACGCACCTCTACTATCTCTCCGAAGTGGTGCTGCCGCATCTGAAGATCGAAAAGCTGCTCTGCGACCGCAAGGCCTTCATTCCGACCCGCGCGCCGCTCGAAGACCATGCGACCGTTCTCATGCATTACGACAACGGCGCCCGCGGCCGCCTCTGGGTGTCGTCGGTCAATGCCGGCAACATGGGTTCGCAGCGCTATCGTTTCGTCGGCTCCAAGGCCTCGATCGAATGGTCGGATTCCCATCCCGACCAGCTGATCTATGAAGTGCAGGGCGAACCAAACCGCACGCTGCATCACGGCATGCCCTATCTCGAAGAGGAAAGCCTGGCGGCCGACCGTATGGGCGCGCTGCACACCGAAGGCCTCGGCGACAGCTGGGCGAACATCTACCTCTGGATCGCCCAGGCGATCGATGCAAAACGCCGCGGCGACGAGGCCTTCCTCAAGGGCCATCACTATCCCGGCATCGAAGCCGGCACCGAAGGCGTGCGCTGGCTGGAAAACTGCGTCCGCTCGGCCGATGCGGGCGCGGCCTGGGTCGCATTCGAGTGATCAGTCCCGGGGGCGCGCCGGATCTCCTCCATCCTCCTCCCGGGCGCGTTCCCCACCCCTCTTTTAGAAAGACAATGATATGAAACTTTCGATCTGCACCGACGTCATGGGCAACCTGTCCTTCACGGACATGCTCGACAAATGCGTCAAACTCGGTGTCGAAGGCATCGAAATGACCGGCGGCGGCTGGTCGCGTGCCCCGCATTTCCGCGCTGATGAACTGCTGGAAGACAAGGGGCTTCTGAAAACCAAGCTTAGGGAAATCGAAGCGCGTGGCCTTGAAATCGCGGCGCTGAACTGCTCGGCAAATCCGCTCGATCCGGGCGACATGGGCAAGCGTCACCGCAAGGAAATGGAGCAGACGATCCGTCTTGCCGGCGAAATCGGCGTCAAGACGATCGTCACCATGTCCGGCCTGCCGGAAGCAGCCCCCGGAGACAGCGTACCGAACTGGCTCGTCTACACCAAGAGCTGGCCGGACGAGATGCCGGAACGCGATCGCTACCAGTGGGAAGATCGCGCCTTCCCGCTCTGGCATGACCTGGTGAAGCTCGCGAGCGAAGTCGGAGTCGAGAGATACGCACTCGAAAACTTCTCGGCGATGCTCGTCTGGAACCCGGAAACCCTGTTCCGCCTGCGCAACGAGGTCGGCCCGTCGGTCGGCATGAACCTCGATCCGAGCCATCTGTTCTGGAAGGGCGCCGACCCGATTGCTTCGGCCCGTGCACTCGGCAACGCCATCCATCATTGCCACGGCAAGGACACCCGCATCGAGCGGGGCCTCGCCGACGTCAACGGCCTGCTTGAGCTCAAGGACGTCACCGACGTCGCCAACCGCAGCTGGAACTATGTCGCCGTCGGCGCCGGCCATGATCTGCAGTGGTGGAAGGAGTTCTTCTCGGTCGTGCGGATGGTCGGCTATAACGGTTGGGTCAGCCTCGAAATGGAAGACTTCACCATGTCGACCGAGGCCGGCATCCAATCCTCCATCGATGCGCTGCAGGCGACGATCAGCCGATGACAGGGCAGGGCGGGCGGCTTTCGCCGCCCTCCGCGTTCAAAGATCAGCCTGGACACTATTGTGGACACATGTTCTATAAAGCGGACAGACTTGAGCGGAGCGCGGCATGCACCTTTCGATGTGGACCTACCCCTGGGATATCCAGGACCAGGGGCTCGACGCCTTTACCGCCGAGCTGCGCGGCCGCGCCGGCCTCAACACGGTCAGCCTGGCGACCTCCTATCATGCCGGCCGCTTCCTCCAGCCGCGCAGTCCGCAGCAGAAGGCCTATTTTCCCGAAGACGGGACGGTCTACTTCAGGTCGGATGAAAGCCTGTGGCAGGACAAAATAATCCAGCCGCTGATGGCCCGAAATGTGAGCGAGCGCGGCGACATGCTGGAAGCGCTGGTCCGTGAGCGGGAGGCGACGGGGCTCAAGGTCTCCTGCTGGACGGTCTGCCTCCACAATAGCCGCCTCGGCATGCTGCATCCCGACCATGTGACGCGCAACGCCTTCGGCAATCCCAACTATTACAACCTCTGCCCCTCCAGCCCGGCGGCGCGCGCCTATGCCGTCACCCTTGTCCACGACATCACCACGACCTATCGGCCCGACATGGTGGAACTGGAAAGTCCGAACTTCATGGGCTTCGCGCATGAATATCATCATGAGAAGGACGGCGTCGGCCTTAACCCCGAAGACGATTTCCTGCTGTCGCTCTGCTTCTGCGACCATTGCACGACGCGCGCGGCAAGGGCCGGCGTGCCGGTCGAAGGCGCGCGCCGAACGGTTGCGCGTTTCATCGCCGAACTCTGCGAACGGGCCGTTCCGGAACGGCAGTTCCCGGATTTCCCGGCAGCCGGCATCGATGCCTTCCGCGACCATCCCGATCTGCATGCCTATCTCGCCTGGCGCAGCGAACCGGTGACCAGCCTGATCGGCGAGATCAAGGCGGCGGCCGATCCGGCCACCCGCATCGTGCTCATCGATTTGAAGGACGGCTGGCTCGGCGGCGTCGATCTCTCAGCCGTCGGCAGGCTCTGCGACGGGGCGATCCTCTGCTGCTACGACATGGAGCCGAATGCGATCGGCGATGTCATCCGCGCCGGCCGGGCGGCGATCGGGCCGCAGAAATTCCTCGGCGTCGGCCTGCGCGTCTTCTATCCAGAAGTGGGTGAAGCCGCGGTGCTGGCGGCCCGCGCCAAAGCCGCCGTCAATGCCGGCGCCGACGGCGTGAACTTCTACAATTACGGCCTGATCCCGGCCAAACGTCTCGACTGGATCAAGGCGGCAGTCGACGGGCTTCTCTAAGCGGCAATCGGTTCGGCGACCTGGATCAGGCAGTCACCGGCCTGGCTGTCGCAATGCAGCCGGTGGGAAATGACGATGCCGTCCTCGGCAAAGCGCAGATCTTCCTCCGGCTGCTCCGGGCGTTCCAGATCGTGATACCATCCGGCGAGGTCGCCGGCCGAAACGGTGGCGCCAAGGACTGCGGCCGGCTCGAACCAGCCTCTGCGCTCGGCATAGATGCCCTGGCTGTGCCGGGAGAGCGACAGCAGCTGCAACGGCCCCGGTTCGGCGAGCAGCGTGCGGGAGAGGACCGGACGCCCGACGATGCCGAGCGCCACAAGCAGCCGGTCGATCGCCGCCGCCGTGAAGGCCATCGTCGCGGGCGTCACGGTTCCGCCACCGCCGAACTCGCCGGAAAGACCGATGGTTCCGGCCCGTGCGGCCGCCCCCATCGATGTCGGCGCCGCCAGGCCATTGTCGGCGATGAAGGCATGCGAGGCGCCGATCGCCCGCATCAGCGCGACGGATCGCTCGAAGCGGGTGGCGTCGGCCTGCCGCTCGATCAGCGTGCAGGGCAGGTGCGCCATCGACGTGCCGCCTGAATGCAGATCGAAGACGACGTCGTGACGCGGGAAGAGTTCGTGTTCGAGGAAATGCGCCAGGCGCGCCGTCGGCGGCCCCATGGGATCGCCGGGAAAGGCCCGGTTGAGGTTGCCGCCGTCGAAGGGCGAGCAGCGTTTGGCCGCCATCACCGCCGGCAGGTTCGCCATCGGCAAAATGGTGACGGCGCCACTTATGTCAGCGACGTCAAGCAGGCGCATCAGCCGACCGAGCTGCAGTTCGCCCTCATATTCGTCGCCGTGGTTGCCGGCCATCAGCAGCAAAGACGGCCCCTCTCCACTTTTGAGGCGAAGGATCGGAATGCGGATCTGATAATAGGGCGAACGGTCGATCGAATAGGGAATGACGAGATGACCGGCCTGGCGGCCCTCGCGCGAAAAGTCGATCGGATTGACGAGACCGCTGTGCATGATGTCTCCAGTTCTAGCGCTTGCCTTCGATCAAAGGGCGGCGACTGCGGTCATTTCGACGCGCAGGTCCGGGTCGGCAAGGCGGGCTTCGGTGCAGGCGCGGGCCGGTGGGTTTTCGATGTCGATCCAGCTGTCATAAACGCCGTTCATCGCCTCGAAATCGGTAATTGCCGGCAGGAAGACGTTGATGGCGAGGAGACGCGAGCGATCGGTGCCGGCTTCCTTCAAAAGGGCGTCGATCTTGTCGAGCACGTCGCGGGTCTGCTCCTCGATATCAGCCTTGCGATTGTCCGCGACCTGGCCGGCAATATAGACGAGACCGGCATAGCTGACGGCTTGGCTCATACGCGAACCCTTCTGATAACGCTGGATCATGCAGGTTTTCCTTTTCGTGGCTTTGCAGGGAGAATTCAGCCGAAGCTGGTCAGATAGGCGGACGTCACGGAATGATCCGGGTCGAGGCCATAGAGGATTGCGTGCCGGTCAAGGCAGGTGCAGGGATGCGAGATGCCGAACTCGATGACGTCGCCCACGGCGACGTCGCTGTCATCGGCAAGCGCCATGAAGGCGTGCTGATCGTTGAGGCGGAGAACTCTCGCGCCTTCGAGATCGGCAAGGCGCACGCCATTGCGATAAAGCGCCAGCGGCCGCGGCAAGTCCTGGTCCATTGCTACGTCGCGCATGCCCATGCCTGCGATCGCAAGCTTTGGCTCCGGCCGCGAGAGGATCTCGGCCCAGACCCTGAGCGCCGGACGGAAACCCGCGGCCGCGGAAACCGTCTTATCGCCGATGCGCAAGCCGCCGCGGGCATCGAGGCCGGCGAGGCCGCGCTCATAGATGCCGTGATCGTGGAAGAAGATCGCGCCGCTGCGCAGCACGAGCCGGCAGGCTGGATCGGCGGCGACGGCGGCTGCAAGCCGCGCCACCACAATGTCGAAAAACACCGAGCCGCCTGATGTGACGAGGAGCGGCCGTTCGCTGCCGATACGGGCGCGGATCTTCGGCAGGAAATCTGATGTCATCGCCATCAGCGCGTCGATCCGAAGCATCGTTTCTTCCGGATCGGCGGTCGCGGCCGCACCCTCATAGGCGGCGATGCCGCTCAGCCGCAAGGCCGGCGTCTCCGCGGCAAGGATCGTATCGAGGATCACGGCGGCGGCATCGGCGCTGCGAAGACCGGCGCGGCCGGCGCCGAATTCCACCATCAGGCCAAGAGGCGGCAGATCCGTGCGTTCCAGCCAGGCGGCGGCAAGCGCCTCGACCAGCGCCGTCGAATCCACGAAGACATGGAGCTCCGCATCGGGATAATGGCCAAGCAGGGCGGCAAGCCGGCGGGCGGCGGCGGCCCCGCCGATCTCGTTGGCGACGATCAGCCGACGCTGTCCGGCCTTGAGCAGGACGGCGGCCTGGCGGATGTCGGCAACCGTCGTGCCCCAGGCGCCTGCCGAAATAAGGGTGTCCGCCAGCGCCGTCGACATCGGCGTCTTGGCGTGCGGCGCAATTTCGGCACTATGGCTTTTCACATAGGCCATCATCAGTTCGACATTGCTGGCGAAGGCCTGCCGGTCGAGCGAGATCAGCGGCAGGGCCATCCTGCCGTCATAGGGCTTCCATCCCTGGGTTCCGATGACCGCAAGCGGCAGCGGCGGATGGCCCGGCGGAAAGCCGCGTATCCGCTCGTCGATCAGCACGTTTTCCATCGTCGCATGTAGGTCAGACATGGCGGCCTCTCACGATCTCGGCCGGATCGGCCAAACCAAGGCGATAGATGTCGTTGGCGGTGGCAAAGAACAAAGCGCGCTGCTCGTCGTAAGAGAGCTCGGCGGCGACCGTGCGGAACACCCGATAGACCTCGTCGAAAGACGCATGCAGGCCAGCGACCGGGAAGTCGCTGGCAAACATCGCACGTTCAGGGCCGAAACAATCGAGGCAATGCTCGATCACCGGCCGCAGGCTTTCGAGCGTCCACGCATGGTCATAGGCGACGAGGTCGGAGATCTTCAGGCGCAGGTTCGGCTCTTTGCCGAGCGCCCGCAGGCCGCGGCGCCACAGCGCCATGCCGTCCTCCGTCCGGTCGATGGGGCTGCCGCCGTGGTTGAGCACGAAAAGCGTTTCGGGAAAGGCCTGCACGAGATCGAGCGCCTCGGCCATCTGCCAGGGATAGAGCATCAGGTCGAAAACCAGCCCGAGCCGCGTGGCATGGGTAAGCCCCGCGCGCCAGGCAGGATCGCTCATGCGATCCGGACGCGATGCGAAACGCTTCGCGACATCGGGATGCCAGCTCAGAATATCGCGGATGCCGACGACGTTGGGGTTTTCCGCCTCCGCTTCGAGCAGGCGCGCGGCGTCCGGCCCGTCGAGGGGAACGCGGGCGACATAACGGCGCGCCACGCCGGAGCTGCGGTCGAGACCGTCAAGCCAGCGGCTCTCTTCCAGCGGGTGGGCAACCGACCAGCCGGCCTCCACATGCACCGTCGCAACGACGTTCTGTTGCGCGGCATCGGCGCGATAATCGTCGATGCCGTAATCGCGCAGGATCGGTCCGAGGTTTCCGACCGCCATCTCCTCGCCGGAAGCCCGCGCCTTCTGAAGCCAGGGATGGCGCTGCAGGCCGAGGTCCCAGAGGTGATGATGCGGGTCGATCACCGGCCCGTAGTAGCGCTCCGTCATCTGCGCGCCTCGCGGCCGGACACCAGCAGAAGGGCAAGGATCAGCGTACCGAACATGATCGACCGCCAGCCGGGCGAGGCGTTGACGACGGTGATCAGCGCCGTCGTGGTGACGAGCAGGATGGCGCCCGGAATGGTGCCGGCGTAGGTGCCGCGGCCGCCGAGGATGGAGGTGCCGCCGAGCACGACGGCGGCAATCGAGGTCAGCAGATAGGGATCGCCGATGCCGACATAACCTTGCCGGTTCATGCCCAGCACGAGAATGCCCGCAAGCCCGGCAAAGAAGCCGGACAGGGTATGGACGATCAGTGTATTGCGGGTGATGCTGACACCGGAAAGCCGGGCGGCGAGCGGGTTTGCCCCGAGCGCCAGGAACCGGGCGCCGATCGGCATGCGGTGGACGAGCAGCAGGACGACAATCGAGACGGCGAGCCACAGCAGAATGCCCGAGGGGATGCCGAGCGGCCGTGCCTGCCCGAGCAGGATGACGGCCGGATTGCTGACGGTGACGGCGCTGCCGCCGGCGACGATGACGAGCAGGCCCTGCAGGAAGGTGGCCATGGCGAGCGTCATGATGATCGGCGGCACGCGCAGATAGGAAGCCCCCGCACCGTTCATCAGGCCGATGCCGGTGGCGATGGCAAGGGCTGCCGCGATGCCGGCAAGGCCGGTCGGGTCCCAGGCCGGCGAGATCAGCGGCAATAGGATCGCTGTGACGGTGATGACGGCGCCGACCGAAAGGTCGATTCCGCCCATCAGGATGACGAGCGTCTGCCCGGCGGCGACAATGCCGATCACCGCCGCAAGCTCGAGCAGGTAGCGCAGATGGCCATAGGCGCCGAAACCGCGCAAGGTGAAGCTTGCTACGATCCAGACGAGCGCGACCAGAAGGAAGGTCAGGAGCGGCGGATTGCGAAACGCGGATCGGACGATGTTCATCGCCTTGCCCTCCATACGCCGAGAAGTTCCGGAACGGCGACCGCCCCGACGATGATCAACCCTTGCGCCACATATTGCGCAACCGGCGGGAAGCCGAGGAAGAACATCACGTTGATCATGACAGACAGCAGCAGGCTGCCGCAGATCGCGCCGCGCATCGTGCCCTTTCCGCCGAGGAAACCGACACCGCCGAGCACAGCCGCGGCGATCGAGTTCAGCGTGAAGGGCGTGCCGATCACCGGATCGCCCGAGCCGGTCTGCGCCGCGACGAAGAGGCCGGCCAGTGCCGCAAGCAGACCGGAGAGCGCGAAGGCAGCAACCTTCACCCGTTCGACCGGGACGCCGGAGCGGAATGCGCCGACCGGGTTGTCGCCGGCCGCATAGATACCGAGGCCGAGCGGCGTTGCGAGAAAGACCTTCCAGAGCATGAGGATCGCGACCAGCAGCAGGAAGGCGACGGGCGTGTGGCCGGCCAGCACCGTCGACAGCCAATCGGGAATGAACCCGCCCGGCCGCGGCAGCAGGATCAGCGCGACGCCACTGATGATGAAGGAGCCGGCCAGCGTGACGATGATCGCCGGCAGCCTCAGATGCGTCACGATCGCGCCGATGACGGCGCCGATCGAAAGGCCGGCGAGTGCAACCGCGAGGATGCCGCCCGGCACGCCGAGCGCCCCTTGCATCGTCGTCGCCGCGATCACCGCGCCGAGGCTGACCAGCGGGCCGATCGCCAGCGTGATGCCGCCATTCAGCATCAGCAACGCCTGCGCCATGGTGACGAGCGCGAGCGGGAACCAGTTCTGCGTGAACTTGGAAAAGCCGCCGATGGTCAGGATGCCGGGAAAGAGCAGCGCATAGAGGATGAGAAGACCAGCGACGACGAGATAGAGGCCGGCGAGGCCGCGGTTGCGGCGCAGCTGAATCGAACCGTAGAGCCGGGATGACGAAATCGTGCTCATGCCGCCTCTCCCTGCGTCGTGGCCGCAATACCCATGGCCGCGCCGACGATCGCGCCTTCGCTGATTTCATCCTGCGACAGCGTTGCCGCGACGCGCCCCTCGCGCAGAACCACGACGCGGTCGCAGAGATGCACGAGCTCCGGCGTATCGGAACTGACGAGAATGACGAGCCGCCCCTCGGCGGCGAAGGCGCGCAGCATCAGGTAGATTTCCCGCTTGGTCTCGATGTCGACGCCGCGCGTCGGATCGTTGAGAAGCAGAATGGAGGGATCGAGCGGCAGCCATTTGGCAAGCGCCACCTTTTGCTGGTTGCCGCCGGAAAGCGCCTGCACCGGGCGGGCCGTATCGCCCTTGATCGTCAGCCGGCGCGCGAGAGCGGCGACCAGGCCACTTTCCGCCGGCCGGTCGCGCAGTCCCTTGCGGGCGAGCCGTCCGAGCGAGGGCAGGATGAGATTGGCGGCAATGGAATGCGGCAGCACCAGCCCCTCATGTTTGCGGTCGGCAGGCACATAGACGATGCCCGCCGCGTTCGCCGCACCGACATCGGCGGGCAGGCCGGGTTTGCCTGATACTTCCGCCCGGGCGGCAGACGCGGGAATCGCGCCGTAGAGGCCGAGCAGCAGGTCTTCCTGCCCTTGTCCCACCAGCCCGCCAATGCCGACGATCTCGCCGGCGCGGGCGGAGAAAGCAGCATCACGCACCATGCCGGCCGAAAAACCTTCGACGCTGATGCACATCGCACCGGGTGCCGCAGCCGGGCGCGGCGGGAACAGGTCGCCGGTCTCGCGGCCGACCATCAGGCGCACCAGACCCTCGCCGTCGATGCCGGACAGCGATTGATCTGCCGTGACGACGCCATCCTTCAGCACGGTGACATGCGAGCAGAGCGCCTGCACCTCGTTGAGGCGGTGGGAGATATAAAGAAGCGCCGTGCCGCGCGCGCTCAGAGTCTCGATCAGCCGGGCCAGGATGCCGGCTTCGTGCGCCGAGAGCGACGAGGTCGGCTCGTCCAGGATCAGCACGCGCGGCTTGCGGAACAGTGCCTTGGCGATTTCCACCATCTGGCGGCGGCCGAGCGCGAGATCGGCGACCGGCATGTCGAGCGGCTCGGTCAGTCCGACCATGTCGCAGACCTCTCGTACACCGCGATGCAGCGCTCGATAGTCGATGAGACCGAACCGGCGCGGAAAGGCGCCGGTCCCGATGTTTTCGGCAATCGACAGGCTGGCCGTCAGGCTCAGCTCCTGTTGAACCACGGCGATGCCGGCGGCGCGCGCCGCCGCCGGGCTGAAGCGGCCGACAGGCCTGCCGTCGATGAGGATGGAGCCGCTGTCCGGCTGGAGGGCGCCGGACAGGAGATTGATCAACGTCGACTTGCCGGCGCCGTTTTCGCCGAGCAGGGCGTGAACCCTGCCCGGCAGAAGGGCGATGTCGACGCCCTTCAGAACGGGATTGCCGAAAAATCCCTTGAACACCTGCCGGGCTTCCAGCAGGGGTCTTTCTTCCGTCATGACGGCGTCCCTCAATCCGGATTATTTGGTGGCAAGCAGCTTGTCGAAGAGCGCCTTGTCGTAATCCGAGTAGATATAGCCGTCAGCCGGGAACTTGTCGGCTCGGGCGAGGTAGCTGCCGATGGTGCTGTCGTCGATGACGGGCAGCGGCACCTTGACGAAGGAGGGCACGTCCTTGCCTTGCAGCGCCTGCACGGCGGTATAGACGGAAAGCGCGCCGAGCCAGTTGGGCTGCATCGTCGCCCAGCCCTTCAGGCCCTTTTCCTTCCAAAGCTCCAGGAACTGCCGGGCATTTTCCCCTGTCGTCGGTACCTGGTCGCGGCCCTGGCGCTCGAAGGCAAGGACGGAGCCGGCCGACAGCGCGCCGCCGAGCGACAGCACGCCGTCGATTTCGGGATTGGCGAAGAGCAGGCTGGTCATCGCTTCCTGTGCCGGCGCGACGTTATATTCCGTGTTGGTCTCGGTGATCACCTGCAGACCCGGATTGGCCTCGAGCACCGGCTGGGCGCCCTTGCGACGGTCGTCGCTGACCGAAATGCCGGCCGGGCCGTTCATGATGATGATCTTGCCCTTGCCGCCGAGCTGGCTGACCATCCATTTGGCGGCGGTCGCGCCCCATTCGTTGGAATCGGTGTTGATCTTCGCCGTCACCTTGTCGGTGTTCACAAGGCTGTCGAAATTGACGACGGCGATGCCCTTGTCGCAGGCATCTGAAATGACGCGGTCGAGGGCGTTGGAGGAGCCGGCGATCACGACAATGGCGTCGATATTGGCGTCGATCATCGACTGGATATGCTGGATCTGCGTCTGGGCGTTGCCCTGCGCATCGGTGATCATCAGGTCCTTGACGAGGCCTGCCTTCTTCAGTTCCTCCACTTCGGCCGTGATGGTGCCTTCGGTCTGCTTCATCCAGGTCGGCACCGAATAGATGTTCGCCCAGCCGATCGTGTAGGGCGCCTTCCTGTCTCCCTTGATGCAATTGGCGGCGGCTGAGGCCGTGCCGGCCGAAAAGGCAAGCAAGGTGGCTGCGGCGGTAGCGCCGGCGAGAAGGCGGCGGCGCAGTGAAACGGAAATGCTTTCTTCAAAATTCTTCATGTCGATCCCCTTTTTGCGGCAGCGCTGGCGGCTTGCCATTTGTTATTGTCCGCTATATTGTACATATGATCTTTATACCGGACTAGCCGATCTTATGCCGATTTTTTTACCCCGCAAGAGGGGGTGGGAAGATTTCATTTGCGAGGCATGACGGGATCGATTGACAGATGCGGCCGACGGCTTGAAAAGCTTCGCCGGACAAGAACAGAGCCCGACAACAACAGGGCCCAACAAGAACGGGATTGACAGCGATGGATGCAGTTCGGGACGAAGCAGCCGGCAAGCGCGCCCGAGGGCTCGACCGCGCCTTCGAGATCCTCGACTTCCTGCGCCAGAAACGGCAGGCCTTGAAGCCGAATGAAATCGCCGCGCAGATCGGCGCGCCGCGCTCATCGGTCTACGAACTCGTCAACCTGTTGCTGAGCAATGGCATTCTCGAATTCACCGGCGGCGAAGGGCGCGTCTATCTCGGCCGCAAGCTTTATTTCCTCGGCGCCGCCTATGAGAACCATTTCGATTTCACCCGCGAATGCGAGGCGGCGCTGGACCAGCTTGCCGACGAGACGCGGGAGACGGCGCAGTTCTGCATGCTAGACGGGAACAAATATACGGTCGTGCGCATGCGCGAGGGCGCGCGGCCCTTCCGCATTTCGACCGATATTGGACAATCCGTGCCGATCCCGTGGACGGCGTCGGGCCGCCTGCTCGTCGCGCATCTGTCGGATCAGGACATCCTCAACTTCATTCCGCCGCAGGATTTCCGCCTGCCGGGCGGCGAATGGCTGGAGCCCCAGACCTTCATCGCCGAGGTGCGCCAGGCCGAGCGCGAAGGCCTCTTCACCTTCAACAGCATCGTCGACAGCTTCACCCATTGTTTTGCCGTGCCGGTGCGCGGCGAGGAAGGCCATGCCGCCGCGACGCTCTGCCTCGTTACGCCGCGCGACGACGGCATTGCCAACCGGGACCGCTACCTCGACTGCCTGAAGAAGGCCGCCGCCGGCCTGGAGCATGCCCCGCCCCGGCCAAGACGGGGCTGACGCCTGGACAAACCAGGCATTGCCTCCGCCAGCGCGGACGTTGGTGCATAAACCGGTGCCCGGCGTCCGACATGGATATCTCCTGCTGCCGCTCCGATCGTCGATTTCCAGATTCACCCCGATCCCGCAAAACTATTCACTCCTCCCCCGAAATTACGAAATGAAGTTTCTCTATAAAATTTATAGAGAACGTAGGCTAGCGTCCTGAGAGCCAAACTGACCTCGGCCTTGAGCAGACCGGGCCATTGGCGGCAAACCGAAAGGACGCGAAATGACACGGAAAATCAGGCTTGGGGCATTTCTTCCGGGTGGCGGACAGCATGTTGCATCCTGGCGGCACCCCGACCAGCCGGTCGACGGCGCCACCAGTTTCGAGTTTCATAAACAACTCGCGCTGACAGCCGAACGCGGCCTCTTCGACGCCTATTTCCTTGCCGACAACCTGGCTGTCGGTTTCGGTGGCGCGCGTGAAGGCGGCAATGCCCGCGTCGCCGGCTTCGAGCCCGTCACATTGTTCTCCGCGCTCGCGCCCCTGACCACCCATCTCGGCTTTATCGCGACGTCTTCGACCACCTACGAGGAGCCTTATACCACCGCCCGGAAATTCGCGTCGCTCGACCTGATCTCGGACGGCCGCGCCGGCTGGAACGTCGTCACCACGACAGGCGACCCGACGGCGCAGAATTTCAACCGCGATACCCAGCTTCCGCATGCCGAGCGCTATCGCCGCGCCGCCGAGCACGTCGACGTCGTCCGCAAACTCTGGGAAAGCTTCGAGGACGACGCCTTCATCCGCGACAAGGAGACCGGCGTGTTCTTCGACCCGGCGAAGCTGCACGACACCGACCATCGCGGCGAGCATTTCAGCGTGCGCGGCCCGCTCAACGTGTCGCGCTCGCCGCAGGGCCATCCGGTCATCGTGCAGGCCGGCCAGTCCGAAGACGGGCGCGGACTTGCCGCGGCAACGGCCGAGGTGATCTTCACCGCCCATCAGCACATCGAAACCGCCCAGGAATTCTATCGGGATATCAAGGCGCGCGCCCGTGGGCTCGGCCGCAATCCCGATCACATCCTCGTCATGCCGGGCGTTTCCGCCTTCGTCGGCAGAACCGAAGCGGAGGCGCGGGAGAAGTACGACCGTCTGACGTCACTCATCGTCGAAGAGGATGGGATCGGCCTCCTCAACGGCCTGACCGGCGGCACGCTCGACCTGCACGGCTACGACCTCGACGGGCCGCTGCCGCCGGCGCCGCCGACCGAAGGCATGAAGAGCCGCCAGGCGCTCATCCGCCAGATCGCCGACGAAAACAATTTCACCATTCGCCAGCTCTATCAGTGGATCGCATCCGCCCGCGGTCACTACACCATCGTCGGCACGGCCGAACAGATCGCCGACACGCTGCAGCAATGGTTCGAGAACGAAGCCGCCGACGGCTTCAACATTCTGCCGCCCTGGCTGCCGACCGCCCTCGACGATTTCGTCGATCTGGTCATCCCGGAATTGCAGCGCCGCAGCCTGTTCCGCACGGCCTATGAGGGCAAGACGCTCCGGGAAAATCTCGGCCTGCCTTTCCCGAGCAACCGCCGAGTTGCCGGACGTGCAGCTCTCCAGGCAGCAGAGTGAGGAGCGATCCATGGCCTATGAAATCAACCAGACCCTCCCGAGAAGCTTCAGCCGCCTGAAGAGCGGCGAAAGCAATACGCCCACTTTCGCGTCGCATGTGCGCGGTGTGACCGCATCGCTTCTGCCACGCTACGGCCTGCTCATCGCCTTCCTCGTGCTCTGGCAGCTGTCGAGCACCAGGGGCTGGATCAATCCCGCCATCTTCCCGCCCTTGGACGTGATCCTGTCGGCTCTCTGGACCAACCTTGCCAATGGCGCGCTGCTCGATGATATCGTCATCAGCCTGCAGCGGTCCGGCACCGCCTTCGCCTTTGCCGTCGTGGTCGGCATTCCGCTCGGCCTGTTCATGGGCCAGTTTCGGGCCGTCGAGCAGGCGCTCGATCCGATCCTGCAGCTCTTCCGCCAGACCTCGGCGCTGGCGCTCTATCCGGTCTTCATCCTGCTGCTCGGCCTCGGCGAAACGTCGAAGATCTTCGTGATCTTCTGGGCGACGCTGTTTCCGGTGCTGCTCGCCACGATCGGCGGCGTCAAGGAGGTGGACAGGAAGCTTATCGAGATGGCGCGGACCTATGGCGCCGGACCGCTGACGATCTTCCGCCGCGTCATCCTGCCGGCCTCGGTGCCTGCGATCTTCGTCGGGCTGCGCCTCTCGGCGACGACGGCGCTTCTGCTACTGATCGCCGCCGAGATGATCGGCGCCAACAAGGGCATCGGCTTCCAGGTGATGAACGCCCAGTACAATTTCCAGATCCCGCTGATGTTTGCGGCGATCCTCCTGCTCGCCTTCCTCGGCCTTGCCGCCAATGCCTTGCTCGTCCTCCTGCAGCGCCGCCTCTGCCGCTGGTCGCAGCCGAACGCCTGATTTCTTCCTCCGATTTTTCTTTTCCGAAAGGACTTTCCATGACGTTCCATCCCCGCAACCTTCTCCTGCCGGCCGTGATCGCTCTCGGTCTTGCCACGCCGGCCGCTGCCGCCGACGCAGTGAAGCTGCGCTACCTCGCGAGCCAGGGCGGTCTTGCCGCCCATGAACTCGCCGACGCGCTCGGCTATTTCAAAGACACCGGCATCACGTTTGAGAATGTCGGCTATGCCCAGGGCGGCCCGGCCTCGCTCATCGCTCTGGCATCCGGGGACGTGGAGATCGGCAGCGCCGCCACCTCCGCCGTGCTGAATTCGATCATCGGCGGCAATGATTTCGTCGCCGCCTATCCGTCGAACGGCATCAATGACGAGGTGCAGTCGACCTTCTACGTGCTGGAAGACAGCCCGATCAAAAGCATCAAGGACATTGCCGGCAAGAGCATCGCCGTCAACACGCTCGGCGCCCATCTCGATTACACCATCCGCGAAGCCCTGCATTCGGTCGGCCTGCCGAGCGATTCCGCCAACCAGGTCGTCGTTCCCGGGCCGCAGCTCGAGCAGGTGCTGCGCTCCAAGCAGGTCGATATCGCCGCTTTCGGCTATTGGCAGACGACCTTCGAGGGTGCGGCGCTGAAAAACGGCGGCCTGCGCGCGGTCTTCGACGATACCGACGTGCTCGGCGACATTGCCGGCGGCTTCGTGGTCCTGCGCCGCGATTTCATTCAACAGCATCCCGAGGCTGCGAAGATCTTCGTCGAGCAGTCGGCCCGCGCCCTCGACTATGCCCGCGAACATCCCGAGGAAACCAAGAAGATCCTGGCCAAGGCGCTCAGCGAGCGTGGCGAAAACCCTGACATCGCGCAGTATTTCCGCGGCTACGGCGTGCGTGCCGGCGGCCTGCCTGTTGAACGCGACATCCAGTTCTGGATCGACGTCCTGGTTCGCGAGGGCAAACTGAAGCAGGGCCAGCTGGCCGCCAAGGACATCATCTTCACCGCCGACGCCAAGCCGGCGAGCAATTGAGGAATTGTGATGAGCCTCGCCCAGGACATTCGCCGCGGAGAGGTGACGATCCGTCACCTCTCCAAATCCTACAAGCTGAACGGCAGTCACCTGCAGGTTCTAAAGGATATCAACCTCCACATCCGCTCCGGCGAAAGCCTCGCCATCGTCGGCGCCAGCGGTTCGGGCAAGACGACCTTGCTCCGGGTTCTGGCCGGTCTCGAAGAGTCCGATACCGGTGAGGTGCTCGTCGACGGCAAGGCAATCCGCGGCGTCGGCGCGGAACGCGCCGTCATCTTCCAGGAGCCGCGCCTTCTTCCCTGGCTTGACGTCCTCGGCAATGTCGCCTTCGGGCTGGAAACGAGAGGTCTCAGCCGCGAGCAGGCGAGGGCGCGGGCGCGTCACTACGTCAAGCTCGTCGGCCTGCAGCAATTCGAGGCGGCCTATCCCCGGCAGCTCTCCGGCGGCATGGCGCAGCGCGTCGGCATCGCCCGGGCGCTTGCCGTCCAGCCTGAGATCCTGCTGCTCGACGAACCGCTCGGCGCGCTCGATGCGATGACCAAGATCGGCATGCAGCAGGAGCTCGCCCGGATCTGGCGCGACGAGGATGTGACGACCATTCTCGTCACGCATGATCTCGAGGAGGCGATCTATCTCGCCGACCGGATCCTGATCCTGCCCAGGGAAAAGGGAGCCGAACCGCGCCTGATCGACATCGATCTGCCGCGCCCCCGCGACCGCAGCGCACCGGAATTCGTCCGGCACCGCGAGGAGTTGCTGAACCTGTTCGGGCTGCATTGAAGGCTGCAGCCCGAGGCTTTCCAGGATTACGCGACCCAGGGATCGATGAGCTCGATCCCGAACCCCTCGAAGTCTCTGGTGTTACGGGTAGCGAGGATGAGATCGTGGGCAATTGCGGTTGCCGCGATCAGGCCGTCCATCGACAACAGGCCGCGGCCGCTCCGCTTCGCGCGGCCCATGAGATCGCCCCAGGACAAGGCAACCGGCTCGTCCACCGGGATGATGCGGCGCTCGAAGCGTTGCGGCAGGTCCCGGGCAAGCCATTCGGCCAGCGCGTCGCGTTTTCGTCCGTTGTCCATCAGGGCGACACCGCGCCGAATCTCAGCGATCGACACGATGCTGATGAAGGAGCGATCCTCGTCGAGCTTATCCAGCCATGCCAGGACGCGCATGTCAGGGGTCGGCTTGGTCACCTCGGACAGCACGTTGGTGTCCAGCAGAAGCCTCACAGTTCGGGATCACGCGGTTCGTCGCGTTGACGCTCGAGATCCAGATCGGCCCCGCGCAGCGGCGAACTCATCAGAAACTCGGCAAGCGTACCCTTGCGCGCAGTCTTGCGCTGCCATTCCTCGGCGGAGACGACGACGACGCTCGGCTTGCCGTTTCGGGTAATCGTTTGCGGCGCGGATTGCGCGCGTTCGATAACCTCGGAAAGCTTTGCCTTTGCGCTGGCGACGGTCCAGCTTTCATCGCCTTGCCGTGACGGCCGCATTGCTCAACTCCATAACCAGAATGACCATAGTGACTATATAAGCCAAGGCCGAAGGAGTGGCAAGCGGCGGGGTTATCACGGTTTGCTTCTCGTTCTTGCGGTCAGATAGGGCCGCCGGTCCAGTTCCGCGGACCTCAAGGAACTGCGCAGCCGCAGCAAATCCTTCGGGCGATCAGGCCGCACAGCCTGCTCGACGATACGGCCATTGTCCGTCGACAGCTCAGTCGGCGATGAAGGCGACTCGTCATGACTGAAAAGGCGGATGAGCTTCTGACGAGACTAAGCGCCGTCCACCCGTCGGAAATCAGGGTGATGGCGCCGAAGCTGATCGAGCTTCTGCTCGAGCTGCAGAAAACAGCGCCGAAAGCGGAATGAACGAAGCCGCGGCGCGGCGGCCCTCACACACTCTCGACGACCAGCGGCTGGATGACGGGTTGGCCGCGGCGGTCGCGCAACACTTCGACATCCACGCCATAGGTCTGCGCGATCAGCGACGGCGTGACGATCGATTGCGGATGGCCGCTCGCCTTCATCGTGCCGTTCGCGATCACCAGCAGATTGTCGGCATATTGGCAGGCCAGATTGAGATCATGCAGCACGACCATCGTGACCCAGCCATTGGCGCGCGTTTCGCGGCGCACCAGATCGAGCAAGGCAAGCTGATGCTTCAAATCAAGCGCGCTGACCGGCTCGTCCAGCAGCATGACTTTCGGCTCGCGCATCAGCACCTGGGCAAACAGCGCCAATTGCCTTTGCCCGCCGCTCAGCGAAGCGATGTCGCGCCCAGCGAGATGGTCGATACCGGTCTGTGAAAGCCGCATCATCGCCATGTCGAGCGTCTCGTCATCAATGTGCAGCGAGAGCCGGCCAAGCCGGCCGAGAACCACGACTTCGAGAACCGTGAGCGCAATATCCGTGGCGGTGTCCTGCGGCATATAGGCAAAGCTCTCACGCCACGATTTCAGCGCCCGCGCGCCTGTGCGTCCGGCGGCTAGACTGTCCTCGCCGAGCGTCAACCTGCCCTCGGCGAGCGGCAGGTCGCCGAAGAGGGCTCGCAGAAGCGTGGTCTTGCCCGTGCCGTTGGGACCGATGACGGCATGGATCTTTCCAGCTTCCAGGCAGGTATCGACACCGGAAACAATTCTCTGCCCGCCGCGCTCGATCGCGATGTTTTCGAGGCGGATCATGCGCCGGATCTCTTCGGCGCGAAGATCAGCCATAGCAGGAACGGCACGCCGACAATGGCGGTGACGATGCCGACCGGAAACAGCGCGCCGGGGATGATCGACTTCGACACGACGGAGGCGGCCGACAGCATCAGCGCGCCGCTGACGACGGACATCGGCAGGAAGAATCGCTGATCCTCGCCGACCGTCATCCGGGCGATGTGAGGAGCGACCAGGCCGATGAAGCCGATCACGCCGACGAAACTCGTGGCGGTGGCCGTCATGACCGCAACGATGACGAGGACCTTCATGCGCAGGAGCCGGACATTGACGCCGAGGCTCGCGGCCCGCATCTCGCCCATGCGCAAGGCGGCCAGTTTCCAGGAATCCGCCATCAGCATGGCGCAGCAGACCGCCGTCACGGCGGCGGTCAGGCCAAGCGTCGGCCAGGTCGCTTTCGTCAGGCTGCCGAACAGCCAGAACAATATCTGCTGCGACAGCTCCGGCGAGGAGAGAAACTGGATGAGCGACAGAAGCGACTGGAACAGGAAGAGAAGGGCGATGCCGCCGAGAATGATGGTTTCCGCCGTCATGCGGCGCATGGAAGCAAGCGTGAACAGAAAGAGCGCCGCCAGCATGGAGAAGGCGAAAGCGCCGAGCGGCACGGCGATCATCGCATCGAGGCCGAAACCGCCGAGCGCCAGAACAAGTGCCGCCCCGAACCCCGCCGCAGCCGCCATGCCGAGCGTATAGGGGCTTGCCATCGGATTGTTGAGAAGCGTCTGCATCTGCGCGCCTCCGGCCCCCAGCGCTGCGCCGACGGCAAGCGCCATCAGCGCCATGGGCAGACGCAGGCCGCGAACGATGGCGTCAGTCATCGCCGCCCGCTCGCCAAGTCCCGTGAGCGAGCGCACCACTTCTGCCGGCGACAGCAACGAGGGACCCGTGGCGATATCGAGAACGAGGCATACCGCCATCAGAGCCACGAAAATCAGCAGGCTGCGCCAGCGCCTGCGCTCGCGCAGCCGGTGCGCGCCGATCGCTTCGGCATTGCGGGCGGTCACTGTCATGGGAAAACTCTCGATTGGAAACGAGCGCCATCGGACATGGCGCTCGCAGAGATTGGCCTGTCAGGGTCAACCCTTGACGGCGATGGCGAAGGTGCCTTCCGGAGCCACCGGCAGATACTTCTTGTAATAGCCGAGATAGTCGGCAACCGGGTCGACGTCTTTGAACTGCTCCGGATAGAGCTGCTTGGCGATATACTGCACCATCGCAAAATCCGAGATCGTGCGGGAGGCGCCCTGATAGACGCCGAAGACCTGGCCACCCTTGACGGCGGGCAGTTCGCTCCAGCCCTGGCGGGTTTCGAACGCCTTGAGCTTTTCGCGGGCTTCGTCGGCCTTCACACCCTGTCCCATCGGCAGGGCGGTCTCGCTCTTGTTGTTCTCGCGGCCAGAAATGAAGATGGCATCGGGCTTGGACGCCAGGACCTGCTCCGGATTGATCGGACCCCACCACTCCACGAAGGGTGCTGCGATATTGTCCCCGCCGGCTGCGGTGGACATGGCGCCCCACATGTTCTTGCCATAGGTGAAGGAATATTCCGCCGGCCCCTTATTGCCGAATTCGACATAGACCTTCGGCTTCGGCTTGCCCGATGCGGCGACACGGGCCGCGATGTCCTTCAGCGCGCCGGCGTAGAAATCGGCGATCTCCTTGCCGCGCGCATCCTGGCCGGTCAGTTCCCCGAACAGCACGGTCGAGGCGACATGGCGCTCGATCGTCTGGGCGTTGTAATCGACGACGACAACAGGAATGCCTTGCTGTTCCAAGCGATGGGCGTCCTGGCCGAGCGCCTGGTACTGCCAGTCGGCAAGGATGACCAGGTCGGGATTGAGGCTCAGCACTTTCTCGATGGAAAAGGTCTGCGCTTCCACTTCGCCGACATCGGCGATATCACCGAGCGAAGGGCGGTGGGCAAGGTGCATCTTCCAGTTCGCGGGAACCCAGCCCTCCCATGCCTCGCGGGAAATCCCGACGACGGCGTCATAGGCTTTCTCGCCGCCGACGGCCATGTAGTCCTCGAAATAGAAGCCGAGAACGACGCGCTTGGCCGGAAGATCGACCTTCACTTCACGGCCGATCACATCGGTGATCGTCTTCTGCTCCGCCATGGCAGAGGGGGCGAAGAAAACTGCGGAAATTGAAACAAACGAGGCAGCCAGCCAGCCGGTTGCGGATCTAAAATTCATGATGACCTTCCATCAGTTAAATACGAGGTCGAGTTATTAAAGGTGATGAAATAAATCAAGTTATTTATCGACCGGCCCTCACCAGGAAAAACATAAGTTTCGGCACCGGAAAATAAACGGCGGGCATCATCCCAATCAGGTGGGCGGCAACCATGTCATGGTCACCGCCGCCGCCTGACGTTTCAGCGCAAAAGCACCTTGCCGACACGATGGATATGAGCGGCACCGATGCCGCAGCAGCCGCCGATGATCGTTGCGCCAGCCTCGGCCCAGGAGCAGGCAAAACGCGAATAGGCGTCGTCGTTCAGATCGTCGCGGGTGTCGTGCAGGCCTTCATTGGCGGCCGATGCGCCCTGCTCCCCTTCGAAGGCGTTGGCATAAACGCCGATTTCGATCCGAGCCTCCGCCTTGCGGAACACGCGCGCCGCCGTCTCGACGGCGCCTTGCATGACTTCAGGCTTGCTGCAATTGAACAGGAAGGCTTCGGCACCTGACGAAACCGCCCAGGAGGCCGCCTCCTCGACGCTTTCACGGGAGCGGAGCTTTGGCTCACCGCTTTCGATGTCCGCCTCGTCATCCGCCAATGTGAACGAGATCCAGAACGGCTTGCCCGATGCCGCCACCGCCTTGCGGACGGCCTTGCCCTCGGCGATCAGGCTCAGGGTCTCGCCGAGCCATATGTCGACGAAGGGGTCGAGGTTTTCGACCAGCACCTTGAGATAATCCTGCACCCGTTCAGGCCGAAAATTCTGCGGCTCGTAGGAGCCGAAGATCGGCGGCAGCGAACCGGCGACCAGCACCTTGCGACCGGTGACGGAATCGGCCGCCTCGCGTGCTAAGCGGCCGGCGAGACGGATCAGTGTTGGCCCCTCCGTCTGGAATCGGTCCTCGCCGATATGGAAGGGCACCAGCGCATAGCTGTTGGTCGTGATGATCTCAGAGCCGACGGCGATAAATTCCTTATGCACCTCGCGGACGATATCCGGTGAATCGATCAGCGCCAGGGCCGACCATTCCGGCTGCTTCAATTCGGCGCCGAGCCGCAGCAATTCGCGGCTCATGCCGCCATCGAGAATTCGTGTGGTGCTCATGAAGAGATCTCCATTCAGGCTGTCGCGCCGTTACCGGCGGCGGGCTTTAAAAACAAAGTGAGGAACGTCCGTCCGCCTAACGCCGGACCGGCACTTGCGCTTCGAGACCTCGAAAGACGCGGGCGATGACGGCGGTCAGGGCGAGATAGAAAAGGGTGACGACAAGCAGCGGCTCATAGACCAGCAGCGTGTCCTGGCGAACCTTGTTGGCCACGGCATAGAGATCCATCACCGTCACCGTGAAGGCGAGCGGCGTCGCCTTGAGCTGCATGACGATCTCTCCGGCAATCGTCGGCAGGGCGATGCGGATGGCGCGCGGCAGCCAGATACGGCGGGTCAGCTTCCAGGGCGACAGGCCGAAGGCCCGGCCGGCTTCGAGCTCGCCCTTGGGAACGGCCAGCAGGGCGCCGCGCAAAACCTCTGCCTCATAGGCCGCATAGTTCAGCGTGAAGCTGACGGCGGCGAAGAAGAAGCCTTCGCGCAGGATCGGCCAGAACAGGCTCTGGCGGATGCCGGGAACCATCGGCAGCAGCGAGCCGACACCGTAATAGAGAAGCCACAGCTGGATCAGCAGCGGTGTGCCGCGAAAGAAGGTGCAGTAGCCGCGGGCAAGCAGCCGCGTCAGCCTGCCGCCGCTGACCTGCGCGAAGGCGAGACCGATGGCGATGAGAAAACCAAATACGACGGAAATGACGAGCAGCGACACGGTCTGCCAGGCGCCGGTCAGAAGCAGCGGCCAATAGGAAGAGATCCAGGAGAAGCTCATAGGGCGCGGCTCCTCAGGCGAGACGCGGCTGTCCGCGCCGCACCCGTCCCTCGATCAGCTTGAAAGCGACGTTGGAAACAAGCGTGATGGCGAGGTAGAGAAAGGCGGACGCGAGGAAAAACACGAAGTAGTGTTTGGTGCTCGCCCCGGCGAGGCGAGTGGCGAGCGCCAGTTCTTGGTAGCCGACGACGGCGACCAGCGCGCTGTCCTTGGTGACCGACATCCACAGATTGGCAAGCCCCGGCAGTGCGTTCGGCAAAAGCGCGGGGAGCAGGACGCGGCGAAATCGCAGCGCCGGTCCCATGCCGAAAGCTTTGGCGGCTTCGATCTGACCGGTGGGAATGGCAAGGATCGCGCCGCGCAGCACTTCCGTCATATAAGCGCCCTGCACGAAGCCGAGTACGGCGACGGCGGCGACGAAGCCGTTGACATTGACCGGCGGCAGCTCCAATGCCGCCAGCAGCCGGTTGAGGCCGTCGGTGCCGGCATAATAGAGCCCGACGATCAGGATCAGCTCGGGAACGGCACGGATGGCAGTGGTATAGAGATCGAGCACGAGACGGAGCGCGCGATTGCCGGAAAGCTTTCCGAGCGCGCCGCCGGTGCCGAGCAGCAGGCCGATGGCGAAGGCGCAAGCCGAAATGGCGACCGTGGAGACCGCACCTGTCAAGAGAACGCCGCCCCATCCCGGAGGATAGGGAGACAGCAGGTCCAGAATGCCTTGTTGCGCGGTCGCCATCGCCGAGACTGCTTACTTCGCGCCGTAGATGTCGAAGTCGAAGTATTTCTTGGTGATGGCGTCATACTGGCCGTTGGCGCGAACCGCAGCGATCGCCGCATTCAGCTTGGCTTTCAGCTCCGTATCTTCCTTGCGCAGACCGCCCGAAACGCCGGCTCCGAGAATTTCCTTGTCGTCGGCGACATCTCCCATCTTGGCGCAGCAATCCTTGCCGCCGTCGCTTTTGAGGAACGCGTCGAGCGCCAGCGAATCGCCGAAGACGTAGTCGATACGGCCGGAGGCGAGATCCTGGAAAGCCTCGTCGAGGGTCTGGTAGGTCTTCTCCTCGGCGGCGCCGGCAAAATACTTCTTGTAATATTCAGACTGGATCGTCGACACCTGGATGCCGATCGTCTTGCCCTTGACGTCGTCGGCCGTGGCGCCCGGCTTCTGGTCCTTGGGACCGATCAGGGTGCTCGGCGTGTTATAATATTTGTCGGTGAAGTCGATCACCTTCGAGCGTTCCGCCGTATTCGACATCGACGACCAGATCACGTCGAACTTCTTGCTCTCAAGAGCCGGAATGAGACCATCCCAGGAAATGTCGACGATCGAGCATTTCTCCTTCATCTCCGCGCAGACGGCGTTCATCAGGTCGATTTCCCATCCGTGCCACTCACCCGAGGCGTCCTTGGCGAAGAAGGGCGGATAGGATTCGTTCATGACGCCGAAGCGGACTTCGGCCTGCGCGGCGACGGCGGAAAGGGCAAGTGCCGCGCCGGCAAAAAGCGTGGGGAGCAGTTTCATTCGCAGGATTCTCCTGGTTCGTGTGTTGTCGATGATGGCTGGTGTGGATCAATGGGCGCTGAGGCGGGTGAATTCCCGGCAACGGGCGCTGACCGGCGCCCCGAAAACCTGTTCCGGCGGCCCTTCCTCCTCGATCCGTCCCTGATGCAGGAAGAGGACGCGGCTCGAGACATCCCGGGCGAAGCGCATTTCATGCGTGACGATCAGCATGGTCCGGCCTTCCTCGGCGAGATCGCGGATGACCTTCAACACCTCGCCGACCAGCTCCGGATCGAGCGCCGATGTCGGCTCGTCGAACAGCATGACGGCGGGATCGACGCAGAGCGCCCGCGCAATCGCTGCGCGCTGCTGCTGACCGCCGGACAGGAAAGCGGGATAGGCGTCGCGCTTGTCGAACAGCCCGACCTTGTGGAGCAGGGCTTCCGCCTTTTCGATCGCCTCGCGCTTGGAAATGCCCATGACATGCACCGGCGCCTCGATGACGTTTTCCAGCACGGTGCGATGAGCCCAGAGATTGAAGCTCTGAAAGACCATGCCGAGCCCGGTCCGCAGCCGCTCGATCTGCCGCCAGCTCTGCGGCTGCAGCCGCCCGCCGCGGCCGACTTTCAGCGCGACGTCCTCGCCGTTTACGGCAATGCGGCCGCGATCCGGCGTTTCCAGGAAATTGATGCATCGAAGCAAGGTGCTCTTGCCGGAGCCCGACGAGCCGATGATCGAAATCACCTCGGACTTGTGGGCCTCGGTCGAGATACCCTTGAGAACCTGTTGCGAGCCGAAGCTTTTATGGAGATCTTCGACGCGAAGAGCAGGAAAGGGCTGATCCGACATGCATGGGTCCGGCTGAACTGAGTTTGCAAAGGATAATGATAAAAGAACGCGGTTTTTTCGCGCAATTATCACCTCTTTTGCATATTTTGTGCAAAATAATCTTCCTCACGCATCGAATGCGGCAGAAACTATGAAATGCCATAACTGGAATTGGACTGGACAATGGAACAGCTGGATCGTTTTGACCGTGACATTCTCGATATCGTTCAGCGCGACTGCCAGCTGAAGGCCGAAACGATCGCCGAACGGATCGGACTGTCGGTCTCGGCCGTGCAGCGGCGATTGAAACGGCTGCGCGAAGAGGGGATCATCAAGGCGGAGGTCGCCGTCGTCGACCGGAAGGCGACAGGAACATCGATGGTGTTCATCGTCGGCATGGAGATCGAGCGGGACAATTACGACGCGTTGGCGAAGTTCCGCGTCTGGGCGGAGAAGCAGGATCATATCCAGCAGGTCTATTACGTCACCGGCGCAGTCGATCTGATCGCGATCGTCACCGCCCGAGACGTCGAGCATTATGACGACATCGCCGCCCTGATCATGGCTGACAATCCGCAGATCCGCCGCATGCACACCAATGTCGTGCTGCGCGACGTCAAGCTCGGCCTGTTCGTACCGCTCGAATAGCTCCGGACAAGCCGCTGGACTCGCCTTCGGCAAAGGGCATAATTCCGGGCTCAAATTTCGGGAGGAACGATCCTTGACGTTACGACACCAGATCATCGCATTGGCGATCGTCCCGCTCGTCATCTCGATCCTTGCGATCACCGCCTTCATCACCTGGCAATCGGCAAACCTCGCCAAGAACAGCATCGATACGTTCGAGCAGAACATGCTGAAGACCAAGGAAGCCGAGATCCTCAATCTGACCAATCTTGCCCTCTCCGCCATCCAGACGATCTATGACAAGGCCGGGGCCGACGACGAAGCCGCCAAGCAGCAGGTGGCGGCAATCCTGACTTCGCTCGACTACGGCAAGGATGGCTATTTCTTCGTCTATGATTACGACGGCAACAATATCGTCCATCCGCGCCAGAGCTTTCGGCATGGGCAAAATTGGCTCGACCTGACCGATCCCGATGGCGACAAGGTGATTGCCGAGCTGATCGCCACGGCAAAGGCGGGCGGCGGCCTGCACCAGTACAAATGGCAGAAACCTTCGACCGGACAGATCGCCGACAAGCTCTCCTTCGTCGTCAGCCTCGACAAATGGCACTGGGTCGTCGGCACCGGCGTCTACCTGGACGACGTCTTCGCCCAGAGTGCCGCCGCCAACAAGGTGATGCGCGCCAATATCAAGCGAACCTTCGTGATCGTCGCGTTGATCGCCGTGCCGTCGGTGCTCGTTGTTTTCACCACCTGCATGCTACTGACCTTCCACGAGCGCCGCATGGCCGACAGCCGACTCAAGGAGCTGACGCAGCGGGTGATCGACACCCAGGAAGAAGAGCGCACCCGGCTGGCGCGCGAGCTGCATGACGGCATCTCCCAGACCCTTCTCGGCGTACGTTATGCGATGGATCTCGCCGGCCGCAAGGTCCGGACCAATGTCGACGAGGCGTCGCTGACCATCGAGCGCGGCGTCGAGGCGCTGAACGGCGCGATCAAGGAAATCCGGCTGCTCTCGCATGATCTGCGGCCGCGCGTGCTCGACGATCTCGGCCTGACGGCGGCGCTGGAGGCGCTCTGTCATCACTTTGCCGAACGGACGGGGATCGAGACGAAGATCGACGCCTCGGGCTTCGCCGGCACGCTGAAGGCGGAAGCCAGCACCGCCCTTTATCGCGTCGCCCAGGAGGCCTTCAACAATGTCGAGCGGCATTCGGGCGCCTCGAAGCTCTCGGTCAGGCTCTGGAGCGACGGCGGCCGCGCCCGCATGACCATCTCCGACAACGGCACCGGCTTCGACGACGCCAGGGATAGCGCATCCGGCGGCTCGGGCCTCGGCCTGCGCAACATGCAGGAGCGGATGGCGCACTTCCGCGGCCTGCTGCTCATCAACAGCAGCGAGGCCGGCACGACACTGACGGCAATGATGCCGCGATCGGCCAATCTGCCCGCCGGCAAGCAGGCGGAAGCCGCATGACCGAACGCCCGAAAATAAGGGTGCTCCTGATCGACAACCATCCGCTGGTGCTGGACGGGCTGAAAGCCGTGCTCGAAACATTCGATCATATCGAGGTCGCCGGCACCGCCGGCCTCGCGCAGACCGGGCTCGATATCGCCCGGCAGATCCAGCCGCAGGTGGTGCTGATGGACATCAACATGCCGAAGCTCAGCGGCATCGATGCGATCGAACTGTTCAGGAACGAACTTCCGCAGACCCGCGTGGTGATGCTCTCCATGCATGACAGTCGCGAGTATATCTCCTCTTCAGTCATGCGCGGCGCCGCCGGTTATGTTCTGAAAGACGTCTCCACCGAGGAGATCGTCGCGGCGATCGAAACGGTCGCGGATGGCGGCACCTATTTCTCCTCCGGCGTCTTCGACGCGCTGATGGGGGAACGGGTGGAGGAGGGGAGCGACCCCTTGACGCCGCGCGAACGCGATATCCTCGGGCTGATCGTTGCCGGCCGGAGCAACCGCGAGATCGCCGAAGTGCTCGGGATAAGCTCTGCCACGGCGGAAACCCATCGCAAGAACCTCAAGAAGAAACTTGGCATTGCCACCACCGCGGGCCTCATACGCTATGCGCTCGACCATGGCATCGCCTCGAAAATCGACGCGAATTCGCGCCTACCCACTTCTGGGTAGAGCCCGGTATTTCGGCTCTGTGCCCATCTTGTGGGGATAAAACCGACGCCCTAGGACTCCATTCGCGGCTTGCCAAGCGCCAAGCCGTTGGGAGGAATTCACATGCGTTACATCAGCTTCCGATTGGCCGGAAAAGCTCGAGCGACCCGAACGGGGTCTGCTGCCGCCGCCGGCTGACAGACCTGCCTTCCACGCCGACAACTGGAACATGGCGACCGCCCCGCGGCGCCTGAAAGGTACTCCGACATGGAAAAACCACGTAGCAAGGCAGCGCTCTGGCTGCTGATCATTCCGTACATAGGTCTGCTCTGGCCGCCATTTTACAATCTCCGCGAGCCGTCGCTTTTCGGCTTTCCCTTCTTCTACTGGTATCAGCTTCTCTGGGTGCCAATCACCGCGACGCTGACCTGGATCGCCTATCGGAGTGTTCGCCATGACGACTGACATCAACGGCACGGCGCTTGCCGTCTTCATCTTCCTTTTTGCCCTCGTCACCGTCATGGGCTTCGTCGCCAGCCGCTGGCGCAAGCCCGAGACGCTCGCCCATATCGATGAATGGGGCCTCGGCGGACGCAACTTCGGCACCTGGATCACCTGGTTCCTCGTCGGCGGCGATTTCTATACCGCCTATACCGTCATCGCCGTCCCGGCGCTGGTCTATACGGTCGGCGCCTACGGCTTCTTCGCGCTACCCTATACGATCGTCGTTTATCCCTTCGTCTTCATGGTCATGCCGATCCTGTGGAAACGCGCCAAGGATTTTGGTTATGTGACGGCCGCCGACGTCGTCCACGGCCAATATGGATCGCGCGGCCTCGAACTCGCGGTCGCGGCAACAGGCGTCATCGCCACCATGCCTTACATCGCCCTCCAGCTCGTCGGCATGACGGCGGTCTTGAAGGCGCTCGGACTGCATGGCGAACTGCCGCTGGCGATCGCCTTCATCGTGCTGGCGCTCTACACCTATTCGGCGGGCCTGCGCGCCCCGGCGCTGATCGCCTTCGTCAAGGACATCATGATCTATATCGTGGTGATCGCAGCCGTCGCCCTCATCCCGTCGAAGCTCGGCGGCTATGCCAATGTCTTCGCCTCGGCCGATGCGGCCTTCCAGGCCAAGGGCGCCGGCAATCTGCTGCTCGGCGGCAACCAGTATGTCGCCTATGCCACGCTCGCTCTCGGTTCGGCGCTCGCGGCCTTCATGTATCCGCATACGCTGACCGGCATCTTTGCCTCCAACAGCGGCAAGACGATCCGCAAGAACGCGATCATGCTGCCCGCCTATACGCTGCTGCTCGGGCTGCTGGCCCTGCTCGGCTATATGGGCCATGCCGCCAACCTGAAGCTCGACAGCGCCAATGACGTCGTTCCGACCCTGTTCAAGACGCTGTTTTCGGGCTGGTTCTCCGGCTTCGCCTTTGCGGCGATCGCGATCGGCGCACTGGTGCCGGCGGCGGTGATGAGCATCGGTGCGGCCAATCTCTTCACCCGCAATTTCTGGAAGGCCTATGTCGACCCCAAGGTCAGCGATGCCGGCGAAGCCAAGGTCGCGAAGGTGACGTCGCTGGTGGTGAAGGTCGGCGCGCTGCTCGTCATCATCTTCCTGCCGACCCAGTTCGCCCTCGACCTGCAGCTGCTCGGCGGCATCTGGATCCTGCAGACGCTTCCGGCCCTGGTCTTCGGCCTCTATACCAACTGGTTCCGTGCACCCGGCCTGCTTGCCGGCTGGTTCGTCGGCTTCTGCGGCGGCACCTACCTGGTCTGGGACGCCGGCTGGAAGCCGCTGCACCTGATCAGCCTCGGCGGTGAACCCTTCACCGTCTATACCGGACTGCTGGCGCTCGCGGCAAACATCGCCGTTGCCGTCGTGGTCAACGCCCTGCTTCCGGCCAAGGTCCCGGCTCGGGCGTAAGATAAAAACACGAAGGGCAGCAAACGCTGCCCTTCGCTACTTTATTTTTCAGCAGAACCCTCTGCAGTTTAAAACTCTTCCCAATTGCCGGCCAATGCTGCGTTCCCCTGGGTCGCATTCCCCTGGAACGACTTGCTCACTCTGGCAACCATCTGGCGGGCCGGCGAAGCCACGGGCTGAGCATGCTGCGCCGCGGGGGCCGGCTGCGATATGCGCCTCGATGCCACCGCTCCGCCAATGTTGAACTGGCCCAGGAGCTGGAACAGCGCATCGGCTTCCTTGGCGAGTTTGTGAGCGGCGGCTGTGGCTTCTTCGACCATGGCGGCGTTCTGCTGCGTGCCCTGGTCCATCCTGTTGACGGCGGTATTGATTTCTTTCAGCCCGGTCGCCTGCTCCTGCGAGGCGCCGACGATGGCGCCGACATTGCCGTCGACCTGCTGCACCTGTACCGCAATCTCCTGCAGGGCCTTTCCGGTTTCGCCAACCAGGGCGACGCCGTTTTTCACATGGCCGTTCGAAGCATTGATCAGCTCCTTGATTTCCTTTGCCGCCTTGGCGGAACGCTGCGCCAGTTCGCGCACTTCCTGGGCGACGACGGCAAAGCCCTTGCCGGCTTCACCGGCGCGCGCAGCTTCGACGCCGGCGTTCAGCGCCAGCAGGTTGGTCTGGAAGGCGATCTCGTCGATGACGCCGATGATGCTGCCGATCTCGGTGGCCGACGATTCGATCTTGCCCATGGCATCGACCGCGTCCCGGACGACGCTGCCCGAGCGCTCCGCATTGTCCTTGGTCTTGCGGACGAGCTGGCCAGCCTCCTGAGCCCTGCTGCTGGAGTCGGCGACGGTGGTCGTGATCTCTTCCAGGGCAGCGGCGGTCTCCTCGACGGAGGCGGCCTGCTGCTCGGTCCGCTTGGCGAGATCGTCCGAAGCTGAGCGGATTTCCTGTGCGCCGGCCGCAATAGCGCTGGCGTTCTCGGCCACCTTCTGCATGGCGGCGCGGAGCTTTTCGACGGCGGAATTGAAGTCGGCCCTGAGTTTTTCCAGGGATGGGATGAACGGCATGCCGATCTGCTGCGTGAGATCGCCATCGGCCAACGCCTGCAATGCACTGCCAAGCTGGCCAACGGCCCGGTCCGTCTGCTCGGCAAGGGTACGGCGTTCGTCGGCATCCTGTTCGAGCCGATGCCGTTCAGCGACGGCCCGCCTGGCTTCCGCATCGGCTTCCCGCTCCGCCTTTGCCGAAATGGCGTCGCGCAATCCCGCCACGGCGCGGGCAAGCTTGCCGATCTCGTCGCCGCGCGCTTCGAGGCGACGATCGCCATCGAGATTGCCCTCCGCCATCGCTTTCAGCGAAAGCTGCAGCTTTGCCAGCGGGCCAACGATCGTGCGTGCGGTAATGACCGCCGCCAGGACGGAAAGGAGCGCCGCGATGCCCAGCGCCGTCAGGACGATCGGCTTGAAGCCGCTTGCCGTGCTGCGGACGTCGCCGCCGATCGATTTGTTCAGTGCTTCCTGGTAGTCGATGAATTTGTTGATAGCGCCGAGCCAGGCAACGAAGTCCGGCCGCGCCTGTTCGAGCAGGATCTTGCGGGCAGCCTCGCCGTCACCCTTCTCCTGCAGCGCGATGATCTGGGCGACCAGGGGATTGGTTTTCGCCTGGATGTCGGCGATCTCCTTCAGGATGGACTTCTCCTGGTCCGTCGCACCGGCCGGCGATGCGACCATATCGGCCATGCGCTTTTCGTTCTCGGCATAGGAAGCCGCGAGCTTTTCGATCAATGCCTCGGCCGCCTTGCGCTCATCGGCCGAGGCCACCAGGGTCACGTCGCGAATGGCAATCGCCCGGTCGTGCACGCTACCGCGAAAATTGATGGCGAACCGCTGCTTGACGCTGTTGACGTCGTTGATCGTTTCGAGATTGCTGTTGATCTCCGCGACCTTGACCGTCGAATAGATGCTCAGGCCGGCCATCAGCAAGATCAGGAAGCTGAAGCCAAGGGCGAGACGCACCGCGACCCCGAAATTCTGAATGCTCTTCATTACCGCTCTCCATCGTGTGGGAGGTTTATCCTAGATGTCTTGGCCGCCAGGATCGCTTGTCGCATCTCGTTCAGATGTGGATTCCGCTGTCCCGAGCGCACCCTGCAGAAGCTCTCCGCCCGCGGAAACTTGCATGCCGACGCCCGCGCCTGTTCCGTGAACGGCGCCAATGCGTCCGAGATGCGAGGCCTGCGTCACGGGAACAACGTCAATTCATGCAAGATTTCGGGTGCCCGGCCCGCCGTCATGGCGCAGGTAACGCTCCCTTGGAACGTCGCTCCGATAGCTTAAAAATAAGGTGATATATTTTAGAGAATGTAAACGACGCCGAGACGGCATGGTTCTGTTACGTTTTTTGGATATTTCATCTGCATTCTTGCGCAAAAGGACTAATTTTCGCACGGGGGAAGAATATGTGAAGTTGCTGTATGGAAAAGACGCATATCTTCTGTTGCAAAAAAGACCGCTGAATGTTCGCGTAAGCGGTGCCCGAATAATGATTTGCGGAAGCGCGAGCCGATGTTCGTCGCTTGTTAAGCGAAACTCTTTGAGAATTTTTTAGAAGTTCTGATGGACGATACGCTCGGAAAAAATGGGGCAGAGGTGGCACCACAGGCGTCTTCCAAGTCACGGCAGAATGAGAACCTGACGGCGCGCTGGCAGGTGCTGCTCGAGAGCGCCGTGCGCCTGGATTGGGAATGCCGCACCGGCGAAGCGCTCGAGGTCGGCGAGGCCGCCTATGAAGCCGCGCTCGAGGCAGGCGATGTTGCCGGAGCCTTGCGCGCCTCGCATCGGCTGGCGCTTATTCATTTCAACAAGGAGAGCTTGGCTGAGGGCCTGAAAATATGCATTCGCGCCGAAACCTGGCTCCGCTATTGCCAGGACCAGGCTGCCATCATTTCCCTGCAGTCGATCCATGGCGGCCTTCTGGTGGCCCTCGGCGATCTGGAAACCGGCTTCGCCCTTCTGACCGATTGCCAAAAGCGCACCAAGTCCTGCACGGATCCGCTCGCCAACTGGCGGGCACGCACGGCCTATGCGGTGGCATTGTTCGACACGAAGGACTTCGATCGCGCGACCGAGGCGGCCGCCGAAAGTCTGGATTATGCGGAGACGAGCGCTCTGGCAAAAGGCTCCGTGCTGATTGCCCGCTCGATTGCCAGCCGCATGGCGGCACGCGCACTCGGCGAGCATCGCCTGGCAGGGCGGGAGATCGACAACGCCCTGGTTGCCCGCACGGAAGATCAGTTGCGGTCGATTCTGACCGAGGCTCAGGCGGAAAACCTGCCCTATGAGATTGCCGAGTGCCATTGCTATCTCGGGCTCCTGGCATGGACGCGCGGCGAAGATGCCGCGGCGGCCGCCCATTATATCGCCGCCATCGCCGCCTCCCGGGTCGCAGAGGACGAGGTGCTGCTGGCGGAAGCTTCCTACTGGTACGCCTATCTTCTGGCCGGGCAGGGCGCTTTCGGCGAAGCCGTGTCGCTGCTTGCAGCCATCGAGGCGATGGAAGCCGTTCTGGCCACGCCACGCATGAAACTGCGCCATTTCGACATGCGCTTCCGGATTGCCGAAATGGCCGGCGACTGGAAGGCGGCCTTCGACTATCACAAGATCTATCATGAGATGGTGATCGAGGATTATCGGCGACTTGCCTCGGCGCGTGCCTATACGATGAAGCTGGCGCTCGACCTGGAGACGATGCGCCGCAAGGAAGACAGCGCCCGGCTGGAGCGTGAGCGCCTGCTGGAGGAAAATCTGCGGCTTGCCGCCGAACAGCGCGAGGCGGTGCTGGCATCGCGCACCGATCCGCTGACCGGCCTCGGCAATCGCCGCGAATTGCAGCTCAGATGCAGGGATTGGGCCGAATCCGGTGTGACCCATGCGGCGTTGCTGCTGTTCGACATCGACCACTTCAAACGCATCAACGACATCTTTTCCCATGCGACGGGCGACATGGTTCTGCGTCAGATTGCCGGATTGCTGGGCGATATCGGACCGGAAGGCAGCCTGGCGATCCGCATGGGCGGCGAGGAATTCCTGCTTCTGCTTCCCGGCACGGCAGCCGGCGACGCCTTTGCCGATGCCGAGCGGCTGCGCCTGCGGGTGCAGGACCATGAATGGTCGGCGGTGACCCCGAAGCTTGAGGTCACCTGCTCCATCGGTCTGGCGGACTGGTCTTTGACCGACAGGCTGGAGGCTGCGCTGCATGTCGCAGACGCCAACCTCTACGCCGCCAAGAATGCCGGCCGCAACCGCTGCATGGCGACGCCGGCGTAACACTTGGTGCTCGCCGGTTGCTCCGCCTGATGTCAGGCGACGCGCGGAGGATATTCGTTGGCGGCGAACACGTGATGATGCACTTTGCCGGTGAAAAGCTTCAGAAGCTCGCCAGTGACCTCGCGGCTCTGAAACCGCACGTCGGAGAGAAGTGCTGCGTTCACGGCCTCCATGTGAGGATACCGAATGGCCAGAGCCATGGCATAGACCGGCGCGCCTTCGTCGCGTTCGACCCCGTCCAGCACCCGGATTTCTTCGGCTCCGGGAAATTTCGTCCACAAAGGGACAAGGCGCTGTCTCACAAAGTCGCGGAACTCCTCTTCCCGACCGGGATGGATTTCGCCTTCAAACAAAGCATAACGAATGATCATAGGTTCTCTCTTCCAAAACTCGCCGGAGCTGGATCGGTATTGATGTGATGTCAGGGGATAAGGGCGTATCTTTCGATACGCCCTTGGAAAGGCTTATTTGCCCCAGATTTTCTTATATTGATCGCGGTAACCGTTATCGGGATCGAAGCTGTTCTTCGGTCCGCCGTCGAATTCGACATTCTCACTGGTCACCACGTGCAGCGGCGACACATAGCCCGACCACGGGGCGCCGGCAAAAGCGCGGTTCAGTTCGTCGACCAGCTGCCAGCCCTGCAGATTGAGCGGCTCGGCAACGGTAACGGCCTGGAACTGCTTGGCGCGGATACGCTGATAGGCGCTCTCCGAACCGTCGCCGGCCGCGACATTCACCGGCTTGCCGTCACCGGCAATGCCGGCCGACGCGAGCGAAGGTCCCATGAAATCGTAATAGAGGTCGTTGATCGCCAGGGAATGCGTCCACTTGGCGCCGTATTTCTGCAGCAGCGACGTCGTCAGCTGCGGCATGCGCTGGGAGGTTTCGGCGATCGGCGTGTCGACATATTCGAGCACGGTGCCGCCGAGATCCTCGATCTCCTTCTTCATGCGGTCGGCCTTGGCGATCGCGATCGCATAGGTCGAGTCGGTGAAGATGATGACACCCGGCTTGCCGCCTGCATCGGCGAAGGCCCAGTCCGCCGCGGACTTCGAGACTTCCATCGCATCGGTGGTCACATTGGCGAATACGCCGACGTCGGGAACCGGGCCGACGGCCGAGGCGGCGTGCCAGGACACCATCGGAATGCCGGCCGCCTTGGCCGCTTCCATCGCCGGCTTCTGCTCGACGGCGTCGAAACCGTTGATGATGATGCCGTCGGGCTTCAGCGCCATGGCCTGGCCGAAGGCCGCCGTCCGTCCGCCGATCGAGCCGGCGCCGTCAAGCGCCTTCACCGTCCAGCCCAAGGCGCCCGCCGCTTCCTGAACGCCGTTGACCACGCCGAGGATGCCGCCGTTCTTCATATCGCCGGCAAGAATAACGATGTTCTTGCCGCTCGCACCCTTCGGGCCGCTCGTCGGGCCATCCCAAGCGCTCACCTTGGACGCATACTTGTCGACCACGGCCTTGGCGTCGGCCATGGAATCGGCCAGTGCCGGCACGCTGAGCAGAAGGGCGACGGTTGCGACCGTTGCCTGCATTAAAGTCCTGCGCTTCATGTTCACTCCTCCATTTTGTTTGTTCTGGAACACCGGCTGAGCCGGCATCCTCATTTGGATGCGGGTGTGATCCTCCTCACAGCTCCGCGCTTGCGCTGGGCGTAACCTGCTATGCCGATGGCAATCAGCAGGGTTACGCCGTTGAACAGCGGTTCGACGAAGAACGATCCGCCGAATTGCTGAATTCCCGATATGCCGACCGCCAGGATGATGACGCCGATCAGGGTGCCCCAGACATTCACCCGCCCCGGCTTGATCGTCGTCGATCCGAGGAATGCGCCGACAAGCGCCGGCAGCAGATATTCGAGGCCGACGCTCGCCTGGCCGATGCGCAGCTTCGAGGCGAGAAGGACACCGGTCAGAGCCGCCAGCAGACCCGAGGTGATGAAGGCCCCCATCACGAACTTGCGGACCGGAATGCCGTTGAGGGCGGCGGCCTTGGGATTGGCGCCGATGGCGTAGAGATAGCGGCCGATCGGCAGGTATTCGAGCACGATCCACATGCAGATCGCGATCAGGAGCACGTAGAAGCCGGTGATCGGCAGGCCGAACAGCATGGTGCCGTTCAGCGCATAGAAACCTTCCGGCAGGACGCCGACCACCTGTCGGCCGCCGGTGTGCCAGAGGGCAAGCGCGTAGAGAACCGTCCCGGTGCCGAGCGTGGCGATGAAGCTATCGATCTTGGCGACCTCGACCAGCAGACCGTTGATGAAGCCGGTGAGAACGCCGAGTGCGAGCACGATGACGACGGCGACCGGCCAGGGCAGGCCGTAGACCGTCTGCAGGCTGATGGCGAGAATGTGCCAGAGCACGATGCCGTAACCGACGGTCAGATCGATGCGGCCCGATGCCATCGGGATCATTGCGGCGAGCGACAGCAGCGCGATGATCGCCTTGTCGGAGACGATCGAGCGGACGTTCAGCACGGTCGGGAAGGTATCGGGCAGGAGGATCGAGAAGAGCACGATCAGGCCGACAGTCAGGATCACCAGCCCGTAAACCGGGATCAGGCGTCCGATCTTCTGACCGGTGGACAGGCCGGCCATTTCGCTCTTGGTCGGCTCCAGCGCAGTGGATTCAATGGATTGCATGGCTGTTCTCCCGATGGCTCAAGCCGCTTCCGATGCGGAGGCGGCGGTGATGACCGCCTCCGTCGTCAGAGCGCTTCCACTCAGTTCGCTGACGATTTTGCCGCGCGAGAAAACCAGCGCGCGGTGGCAGATATGGGCAATTTCCTCGAAATCCGTCGAGACCACGACAACCGCCAGACCGGCTTCCAGCGCCTGGGTGATCAGGCGGTAGATCTCGGCGCGCGCGCCGATGTCGACGCCGGCGGTCGGGTCTTCGGCGACCAGCAGCTTGCGGCCGGTCGCCAGCCAGCGGCCGACGACCACTTTCTGCTGGTTGCCGCCCGACAGCGCTTCCGCCGGCAGATCCGGATCGTTCGGCCTGAGGCCGACGGAATGGCCGATCGCATGGGCAAGATCGGCTTCGCCGCGCGGCGACAGGAAGGAGAAAAGCCCGCGGCCGACGGCGCCCGGATTGAGATAGGTGTTTTCCCGAATGGAAAGCGACAGCGCGACGGATTCCTCCGTCCGGTCACGGGCGATCAGACCGATGCCCGACGCCATGGCCTGTCGCGGGCTGGACAGATCCGGCGCCTGGTCATGCAGCAGAACCGAGCCATTGAAGGGCTCGCAGCCGAACAGCGCCCGGCCGATGCGCTCCTGGCCGGCGCCGCGCAGCCCGGCCAGGCCCAGCAGCTCGCCCTCACGGATATCGAAGGAGATCGGGCTCGTGCCGGCGCAGACGAGGTCGCGGACCTTGACGATCGCCTTGCCGGGCTTGATCTCGGTCTTGGAAAAGAGACTGTCGCCGCTGCGGCCGATGATCATCGTCACCAGTTCGTCGGGGGTGGTCTCGCTGACCGGCTTCTGCCCGACCATGCATCCGTCGCGCAGCACGGCGACGCGATCGGCGATGCGGAAAATCTCGTCCAGTCTGTGGGAGACGTAGATCATGCCGACGCCGCGCTCCTTCAGCGGGCGGATCGCGTTGAACAGCCGATCGACTTCATCGGCGGGCAGGCTCGCCGTCGGCTCGTCGAGCACCAGAACATCGGCTTCGACGGCAAGCGCGCGGGCGATGGCGACGAGCGATTTTTCGGTACGCGACAGGGCCGAGACCCGCGTCGTCGGATCGAAGTCGCAGCCGACCAGCTTCAAGGCTTCCTTGGCCCGCGCCTGCGTCCTTCCCCAGTCGATCAGGCCGCTTCGCATCGAGAACCCTTGCGACAGACCCATATTCTCACCGACCGTCATCCACTCGATCAGACCGAGATCCTGATGGATGAAGGCGACCGGCTGCCGCTCGTTCGGTTTCGGCGGGCGATGATGGTAGCTCTGGCCGCGAAAGAGGATGTCGCCGTTATCCGGCTTGTAGATGCCGGCAAGCGTCTTGATCAGCGTCGATTTGCCGGCGCCGTTTTCGCCCAGCAGCGCAAGGATCTCGCCCTCGCGCAGATCGATCGAGACGTCACGCAGCGCCTGCGTGCCGCCGAAGCTCTTGGTGATCGATTGGAACTCCAGCAGTCTCTTGGCTTCCACTGTGGCTCCTCCCAAAGCTGCAGCTGTCCTTACAAAAATATGTTATCGATAACATTCCGCAGTAGTCAAGCGGAAAGTGACAATCCCCAACGCCGCCAGATGACGTCAGCTGGCGCGAAATCCGTCGAGGAGATGCATCATCTCGGCAGAGTCCTTCGGCCCAAGGCCGGCGGCGCAAAGCAGGCGGTGAATCTCCACCACCGCACCCGTCATCGGCAGCGGCGTCTTGGTCTTCAGCGCAAAGGCCTGGAGCGAATCCAGATCCTTCAGCATATTGTCGATCCTGCCTGTCGGCGAGAAATCCCGGGCGGCGAATTTCGCCATGAATTCCTGCAATATCCGGCTGTCCGCCCGGCCGCCGGCAAGGGCTGCCGGAATTGCGGCGGGATCGACGCCGCCGGCTTCCGCGAGCTTGACGGCTTCGGCGACCGCCTGGAACAGCACGGCACAGAACAGCTGATTGATCAGCTTGGTGGTCTGCCCGGCGCCGGAGGCGCCCATCAGCGTATAATTGGCGGCAAGATGCCGCATCACCACACGCGCCCGCTCGAAATCCTCGGGGCTGCCGCCGGCCATGATCGTCAATTTGCCGCCGAGCGCGCCGGGCACGCCGCCCGACAGCGGGCAATCCACCCATGCCATGCCGGTTTCCGCACGCAGCCGTTTCGCCATGTCGGCCGTCTCAGTGGGGTCGATGGAGGACATGTCGATCAGCAGCTTGTCGGCGATCGCCGCCGCCGCAACCCCCTTCTCGCCGAAGACGACGGCGCGCACGATGCTGGCGTGATTGAGGCTGAGAATGCAGAATTCCGACGCCGAGACGGCAGTCGCCACGGAGCTCGCCGCGTGAGCGCCCTTTGCCGTCAATGCTGCAACCTTCTCGGCATCGAGATCGAAGACCGATACTTTGTGGCCGGTTTCGATCAGCCGCGTGACGATCGCCGTTCCCATGATGCCGGCGCCGATAACGGCGACATCTGCTCTATAATCATCCTGCATGAAAACCTCCCTTGACGGCCACGCCCAGCCCCTCACAAGCCAGCGCCACCATATCATCCAAAGCCCTATCGATCGCCACCGTTACCACACCGGCTTCACCGGTCGGCGGTTCCAGCGTCTGCAGCTGGCTGTCGAGCAGCGACGCCGGCATGAAGTGGCCCTGGCGGGCCTGCATCCGCGACAGCAGCAGGTCGCGCGAGCCCTCCAGGAAAACAAAGGCCAGGCGCCCGCCAGCCGCCTGTCTCAACCGGTCCCGATAGCTGCGCTTCAGCGCCGAGCACGAAATAACCAACCCCTGCGACGCCCTTTGCGCGGTCTTTATTTCCTCGCCGATCCGGTCGAGCCAGGGCAGGCGGTCGGCGTCGGTGAGCGGTATGCCTTTCGCCATCTTCTCGACATTTGCCGCGGGGTGGAGTTGGTCGCCCTCCACAAATCGCACGCCGTTTCGAGCGGCGATTCCCGCTCCAACCGAGGATTTGCCGCAACCGCTCACGCCCATGACCACGACCGCCAGAGGCAACGCTTCTTTCTCGCTCTCCATCGTCGTGTCTCGGTCAGAGGCAGGTCGTGATGCCGCCATCGACATACAGCGTGTGGCCGTTGATGAAAGACGAGCCGCGACCGGAGAGGAAGACGGCGGCACCCACCAGTTCCTCGACATTGCCCCAGCGTCCGGCCGGCGTCCGCTTCTCCAGCCAGGACGAGAATTCCGGATTGTCGACGAGCGCCTGGTTGAGCGGCGTCTTGAAATAGCCCGGCGCGATCGCATTGATCTGCAGGCCGTGCTTGGCCCAGTCGGCGCACATGCCGCGCGTCAGGTTGCGCACCGCGCCCTTGGTCGCGGTATAGGGGGCGATGCCCGGGCGGGCCAGTTCGCTCTGCACCGAAGCGATGTTGATGATCTTGCCCTGGCCGCGGGCGATCATGGCCTTGGCGGCTGCCTGGCCGACGTAAAACACGCTCGAAATATTGGTGGTCAGCAGTAGCTCCCATTTGTCCGCCGGAAAGTCTTCCAGCGGCGTGCGAAACTGCATGCCGGCATTGTTGATCAGGATGTCGAGCGGGCCGATATCGGCCTCGATCGCATCAATGCCCGCTTTGGCGGCGTCCTTGCTGGTCACATCGAAGATGGCCGCATGCGCCGACAGGCCTTGAGCCTTGAGGCTCTCGACGGCCCGTTTGACGCTTTCGGGCGTGCGGCCGTTGATGACGACCTCGGCGCCATGCTGCGCCAGGCCCTCGGCCAGCGCATAACCGATCCCCTGGCTCGAGCCGGTGATCAGGGCAAGCTGCCCGGTCAGATCAAACAGGTTCTTCATGCAAGTAACTCCTCCGGTGTCGCTGCGAATGACGGCTTATACCGCCACTTCAGGTGAAACTCACTTGACATCGCTTTTCCGGATTATATGTTATCGATAACATAATCAACTGTCAAAATGCGGGACGGAGACGGAATGCCTGAGGTAGAGATCTTGATGACCGGAGCCTATCCGGAATGGGATATGGTCGATCTGGAGGCGAAGTATCGCGTTCACCGCCTGTGGGAAGCGACCGATAAGCAGGAATTGATTGCAAGGGTCGGCAAGAATGTTCGCGCCATTGCGACGCGTGGCGAACTCGGCGCCTCCGCCGAACTGATGAAACAATTGCCGAAGCTGGAGATCGTCTCCTGTTATGGCGTCGGCACCGATGCCATCGACCTCTCCTATGCCCGCGCCAACGGCATTCGTGTCACCAATACCCCTGACGTGCTGACCGAGGACGTCGCCGATATCGCCATCGGATTGCTGCTTGCCACGGCGCGGCAGATTCCGCAGGCCGATGTTTTCGTCCGCGCCGGCCAGTGGGGCAATGTCGCCATGCCGCTGGTGACCCGCGTCGCCGGCAAGAAGGTCGGACTTGCCGGCATGGGGCGGATCGGCAAGGCGATCGCCAGGCGGGCCGCCGCTTTCGGCTGCGACATCGCCTATTTCGCCCGCAATGAGCACAAGGATGTCGCCTACGCCTACCAGCCGGACCTTGTGGCACTTGCCGATTGGGCCGATTTTCTGATCGTCATCGTCCCCGGCGGGCAGGCGACGATGAAGATCATCAATGCCGAGGTGCTGAAAGCGCTCGGCCCCAACGGCATGTTGATCAATGTTTCGCGCGGAACGACGGTCGACGAAGAGGCGCTGATCGCGGCCCTCCAGGACGGCACCATCCAGGCCGCCGGCCTCGACGTCTTCCTCAACGAACCGAAGATCGATGCGCGTTTCCTGACGCTTCAAAACGTGGTGTTGCAGCCCCATCACGGCTCCGGTACCGTCGAGACTCGCAAGGCCATGGGCCAGCTGGTCAGAGACAATCTCGCCGCGCATTTTGCCGGCAACCCGCTTCCAACTCCCGTCGTGTGAGGGATTCGCTATGAAAGCCATCGTCATTCATGCCGCCAAGGATCTCAGGATCGAGGAGCGCGAGCCGGAGGTTGCGGGAGAGGGGCAGGTGGAAATCGCCATCGAAGCCGGCGGCATTTGCGGCTCCGACCTGCATTATTACAATCATGGCGGCTTCGGCACCGTTCGCCTGCGCGAGCCGATGATCCTCGGCCACGAAATCGCCGGCACGGTCAAGGCGCTGGGTGCCGGTGTGAGCGATCTTGCCGTCGGAGACCGTGTTGCGGTGTCCCCGAGCCGGCCGTGCAATCATTGCCAATATTGCCTGAAGGGACAGCAGAACCACTGCCTCAACATGCGATTTTACGGCAGCGCCATGCCGATGCCGCATATTCAGGGCGGCTTTCGCCAGCGGCTGGTGGCGGAGCGCTGGCAATGCCACAAGGTCACTGAGGGCATTTCCATTCACGAGGCCGCCTTCGCCGAACCCTTTGCCGTAACGCTGCATGCGGCCAGCCGCGCCGGATCGCTGCTGGGCAAACGGGTTCTCGTCACCGGTTGCGGACCGATCGGGATGCTGGCGATTGTTGCCGCGCGCGTTCTCGGCGCCCGCGAAATCGTCGCGACCGATGTGACCGACAGCGTGCTGGCGATCGCCCGCACCAGCGGCGCGGATCGGACGATCAATGTCGCCACGCATGCCGCTGACCTCGCCGCTTACGGGGCCGACAAGGGTTATTTCGACGTCATGTTCGAAGCGTCGGGCAATGAGCGGGCGGTGCGCGCCGGCCTGGAGGCGTTGAAGCCCCGCGCCGTTCTCGTGCAACTCGGCCTCGGCGGCGATGTCTCCATCCCGCAGAACATGATCGTCGCCAAGGAAATCGAGATGCGCGGAACATTCCGCTTTCACGAGGAATTTGCGCTTGCCGTCGAGCTGATCAACGCGCGCCGCGTCGACCTGAAGCCGCTGCTGACAGGGGTTTTTGCCATCGACGAGGCCGTCGCCGCCTTCGAATTGGCCAGCGACCGCAGCAAATCGATGAAAGTCCAGATCGCCTTCTGACAAGGCGCCGATTATGGGCGCCGATTATCGGGCGCCGCGCTCCGTGCTTTCGCGCAGGACGACCCTGTAGCCGGTCAATGTGATCTCGTCGCCGGTCGCCTCGCCGCCCGCCTGCAGGGCATCCAGCAGCCGGGCAGCGGCCTGGCGGCCGATGCCGTAACAGTCGACATTGATCGTCGTAATGCTGGGATGACAGATCGACGAGATCTCATAGTCGCCGAAGCCGGCAATGGCGATATCTTCAGGTACGCGCATTCCCCTGCGCTTGCATTCCATGATCGCGCCGAAGGCGGACAGGTCGGAGACGCAGAGAACCACTTCCGTGTCCGGCCAGCGCTCCAGGAGGCTCACCACCGCCTGGCCGCCCTGTTCCATCGTGATCGGCGGCACCCCGAAGGAAATCGCCCGCCCCGGTCCCAAGCCCAGTTCTTCGACAGTCTTCAGGAAACCGCTTCGCCGTTGGCTGCCGCGCGTATCGCGCGCCGTTGTGCCGCCGATATAGCCGAACCTCCGATAGCCCTGGCTCGCAAGCGCGCGCACCAGCAGGGACATCGCCTCGCTGTTGGAAAAGCCGACGACATGATTGATCGGTTCTTCCGGAATTTCCCAGGTTTCGACCACCGGAATACCGGCCTTATCAAGCATGCGCCGCGCCCGGTCGGTATGCGAACCGCCTGTCAGGATGATGCCTTCGGGGCGCCGGCGCAGCATCGCCTCGATCAGCTTTTCCTCTTTTTCGGCGGAATAATCGGTATAGCCGAGAAGGAGCTGAAGGCCGGTATTTTCCAAGGCATCGGTGATGCCGCGTGCGGTGTCGGAAAAATTCGAATTGTTGATGGAGGGCACGAGCGCCGCGATGAAGCCGCTGCGCCGAGAGGAAAGGCTGCCGGCGGAGAGATCGAGCACATAACCGAGCGCATCGACGGCTTCCATGATGCGCTTCCGGGTCTCTTCGGAAACGCTCGCATCCTGGCGAAAGGCGCGCGAAACGGTCATGGCCGATACGCCGACATATTTGGCGACTTCGGCCATCGTCAGCTTTTGGGCGTCTCCTCCCTTGAGACGCCTGCCTTTTGACTCATCCTCGTCTTTCACCGGCTCCGCTTTCAAACAGCTTCCAAGTTGGGCAACTCAGGACACGATAAAGTTATCGCTATCATCGCACAATCAATATTATTGCAGGAGTGCCGCGTTCCACAGTTCGTCGATCTCTGTACGAAGGGCGAAAAACAGGGCAGGATGATATCGATAACAATCTGTGAGGGACATCATGTTCGGAGAAATCGAGGGTACGGGGTTCGAAGTGCTCGACCCACGCTTTGAAAGCTGTTTCGTCGGCCATGCCCGCGTCGAGCGGCTTTGGACGGGTGGCCGCTGGCTGGAAGGGCCGGCCTGGTTTGCCGCCGGACGTTATCTGGTCTTCTCGGATATCCCCAACAATCGCATGATGCGCTACGACGACACCAGCGGGCAGACGTCGGTCTTCCGCTCGCCCAGCAACAATTCCAACGGCAACACGGTCGACAATCAGGGACGGCTGATCACCTGCGAGCATCTGGCGCGCCGTGTCACGCGAACGGATTTCGACGGCGGGATTACCGTGCTGGCCGATCGCATTGCCGGCAAACGGCTCAACTCGCCCAACGACGTCACCGTCAAATCCGACGGAACCATCTGGTTCACCGACCCGAGCTACGGCATCCTCCACGATTATGAGGGCGACTACGGCGAAGAGGAAATCGGCGGATGCCACGTCTACCGGCATGATCCGGTAACAGGTACGACCGATCGGATGACGTCCGATTTCGTCAAGCCGAACGGGCTGGCCTTTTCTCCCGACGAAACGGTGCTTTACATCGCCGATACCGGGGCATCGCACCTATCCGGCGGTCCGCGCCATATCAGAAAGCTCGCCGTGTCCGATGACGGCAAGCTGACCGACCTCGGCATTTTCGCCGAATGCACCGCGGGTTTTTTCGATGGTTTCCGCGTCGACCGGAAGGGAAGGATCTGGACGAGCGCCGGAGACGGTGTGCACGCTTACGATCCGGATGGGACACTGCTCGGCAAGATCCATATTCCCGAGATCGTCTCCAATGTCGCTTTCGGCGGCGAGAAACGAAACCGCCTCTTCATCACCGCCACCACGTCGCTCTACGCTGTCTATCTCACGGCCAATGGGTCGAGGCTGGGATAGAGCGGGCTGTCGTTCCGTTCTCCGTTGAAGCGTTATGTTATGTGTGGTCGACTGTCGCTAGTAAACCCCTAGGCCCACAACAAAATCAGTCCACAACCTGTGTCGATGCACACAAAGCTCAGTTTATAGGCTGATTTTATTAGTTGTTTATCACCCTATAGACTGATATCTAGTTATCCTAGATCAGTCTGTGATATGATTTCGGTAAAAAGGTTTCAGTGATGAAAGGCGAAGTGCGAAAACGAGCGCGGAAACGGCTTGATGAACGCCTTCATGCACTGCAGCCTGTGGAGAACTTCAGAGCGCCCCCTAAAGGATGGGTTCGCGCATTGCGAGACGCACTCGGCATGACCGGAGCGCAACTCGGTTCCCGGATGGGGATCCGGCCGCAGACAGTGGAAGCGATCGAGAAGTCGGAGGCATCAGGAACGATCCAACTTAGCACCTTGCGCCGCGCAGCCGAAGCGCTCGACTGCACGCTTGTCTACGCACTGGTCCCGAATACGTCGCTCGAGGCTGCACTCAACGGCCGGGCAAGAAAGATCGCGTTGCGCGAACTTCAGCGGGTCGCGCATACGATGCGCCTGGAGGCACAGGGCACCGATGACGCCGATCTTGAATCCCGTATCCAGGCCTACATCCGTGACCAGCTTTCCGAGCGCGATCTCTGGTCAGAGAAATGACCGACCTCTTCCAGGAACCCGAGGACGCAACACCGCTTGAACCGCAGGAACGCGAGGGCCTGCTTCAAAGCTGGATCACGCATCGAAACGACCTCAACGAGGCCGAACAGGAGAACATCGTCAAGGGCGCAGCCTGGGGCCGCGGACGACGGCGTATGCCGGTCGACAAGGTGCTGACGGAAGACTTTATGCGCACATTGCACCGACGCATGTTCGGCGAGGTCTGGCAATGGGCAGGTCGCTTCCGGGCGACGGAGCGGAACGTTGGTATTCAGGCCTACCGCATCCCGGTCGAGCTCGCGGCTTTGCTTGCCGACGTGCGATACTGGATCGAGCATGACACCTTCGCTGCGGACGAGATTGCAATCCGATTCCACCATCGTCTGGTCGCCATCCACCCGTTCCCAAACGGCAACGGGCGCCATGCGCGACTGACGGCCGATCTTCTCGTGGAAAGACTGAAGGAAGAACCCTTCAGTTGGGGGAGCGGGAGCCTCAGCGACATGGGCGATCTACGCATGCGCTATGTCGCAGCACTTCAGGCCGCCGACAACCACGACATCGGCCCCCTTCCCGAGTTTGCCCGCAGCTGAACGCGAAGCTCCTCGCTCCACTGAAAATCCAGCTCAATCTTCAAACGCCCAGCAACAGAGGCCGCCCTCCCAGGCGGCCCCTGCTTCGCAATGCTTCTCTTTCATCATTGACCGAGGCCGTCAGCCAATCGGATGAGCCCGAGGAAATCGGACCTGTAACCGAAGGGGTCTGCCCCCCGCGATGCCGCAGCGAGATCGCCAATCGCCTGATAGGAATAGGCATCGAGGGCACTGGTGCGGCTCAGTTTCTGGCCGAAGGCGGCGACGGCCACCGAGAAGCGGACATCCTGCGGAGCGGCGTCAACGGTGGCGACCGTATTGCGGTCGTCGACAGGCGTGGTGATGAGGGCGCTCTTGTCCTCGCCCGGCCGCTTGTAGCGCATCTTGACGAAGGCAAGCTCGCCCTGATGCGCGCTGCCCGATGTCTCGGCCGATGCCTTATCGGCGGCGCCATAACGCAGGTCGTCATTCATGACCGCGGGACTTCCCTTGGGCGTGATCTCATAGATCGCCGTGACGCTGTGGCCGGAGCCGATATCGCCGGCATCGACGCGGTCATTGTTGAAGTCCTCGCGTTTGAGAGCCCGTGTCTCGTAGCCGATCAGCCGGTATTCGGCGATCCGTTCCGGGTTGAATTCGACCTGGAACTTGACGTCCTTCGCGATCGGAAACAGCGTCGATCCGGCCTCTTCCACCAGCGTCTTCTGCGCCTCCGCCAGCGTGTCGATATAGGCGGCGCTGCCATTGCCGTTCTGCGCCAGCGTCTGCATCAGGGAATCGTTGAGATTGCCGCGGCCGAAGCCGAGAACAGTGAGGAAGATGCCCTCCTTGCGTTTGTCCTCGATGATGCGCTTCAGATCCTCGTCGCTCGACGGGCCGACATTGAAGTCGCCGTCCGTCGCCAGCATCACCCGGTTGACGCCGTCCTTGACGAAGGCCTTTTTGGCAAGATCGTAGGCCGCCTCGATACCCTCGGCGCCGCCGGTCGAGCCTCCAGCCTCCAGCCTGTCGATTGCCGAGAGGATCTTCGATTTCTCCGCCACCCGCGTCGGCTCGAGCACCGTGCCGGCATTGCCGGCATAGGTGACGATCGAGACGGTATCGTCTGGCTTCAGCCGGTTGACCAATAGACGGAAGGCGCTCTTCAGCAGCGGCAGCTTGTCCGGCTCGTCCATCGAGCCCGACACGTCGATCAGGAAGACGAGATTGGCGTGCGGCGCAGTCGCCGGCGCGATGTCATAACCCTTGATCGCCACATGCATCAGTTCCGTGTCGTGGTTCCACGGCGTCGGCAACACCGTCACTGTCGCCTTGAAGGGCTGGTCAGCCTTGTCGGGACGCGGCCAATCATAGGGGAAGTAATTGATCATCTCCTCGACGCGCACCGATTGCGGATCGGGCATTGCCCCGCCGGTCAGCGACCGGCGGACGAAGGAATAGGAGGCGCTGTCGACATCGGCGGAGAAGGTCGAGACCGGATCGGCCGCGACACTCTTGATCGGATTTGCCGCCGCATTGGCGAAGCGTTCGCGGCCGGGATCGACTTGAACCTGCATACGGCTTTCCGTCGGCGGAGCAGGCGAGGGGGCGATGGCCATCGGCTCGGCTGCCTGCTGATTTGGGGCGACGATACCCTGCGCGACAGAGCGCTTGGCCCCTTCGGACATTGTACGTCGCTTATTTAAGAGGGCGGAGACGTCGTCCGAATTGAGATCAGATTTCCGCGCCGCGATCGCCTGCTCCTTGTCCTGCAAGGCTTGAGCGCTGTCGGCCGCCGTGGATTGAGGCAGCCGGCTCTCTTCAGTCACCGCTTCGGAAAGCGCGGGCGCGGCCGGCCGGCCAGTCGGTATCGGCACTTCATTTTTCGAAACAGTGCCCTCGATCCTTTCCTTCTCGACGATCGGTTGGTTGCGGGTCAGCTCGAAAGTGAGATAACCGGCGGCGGGAATGACGAGCAGCGTCGCAAGGGCTGAACCGGCGAGGAATTTCTTATTCACAGCAGGGCTCCATATCCAGTTGATGATGGAGCTTGGACGCCGGCCTTTCGCATTTCCTTGGGCTGCCGCTGCATTATTTTCTGCGCCGTCGAAGGCCTGCATCGCCGCGGCAAGGGCGCGTGCACGCGCCTGCGGATCGGCTGCCGGCGGTGCGAGGCGGGAGAGCTTTTCGAGTTCCTTGTCCATCATACCTCTTCCTTGCCGAGCATGGCCTTCAGCCTCTTGCGCGCCTCGTGGACCTGCCAGGACACGGTCGCCTCCGAGCAGCCCATGACATCGGCGGCCGCCGAATGGCTGAGGCCTTCGCCATAGACGAGCAGCACGGCGTCGCATTGCCGTTCCGGCAAAGCGCGCACGGCCGCCCATAATGCGCTCGATAGCTCGTCGTCGTTTCCGCCCGGCGCATCCTGCTGCGGTTCGGCCGCGTAAGCGCGGAATGTCTGCTCTTCCCGCGCAAGCTTGCGTCTATGGTCGCGGGCGGCGTTGAGCGTCAGCGTGTAGAGCCATGTCCTGAAGCGGCTGGCGCCGCGAAAGCCGCGGATGGCCGCGCCGAGCTTGACGCAGACCTCCTGGGCGATATCGTCGGCGTCGGTGGAACTGCCTGACCATCGCCATGCCGTCGCGTGGACGAAATCATAATGGCGCGAGACCAGTTGCCCGAAGGCCTCCCGGTCACCCCCCTGCGCTCGTTCTATGAGCTCCGCATCCAATGCGCACCTACCCCCAAGCTATCAAGCAAGATGCTATTTCGGGATTGAGACGTTTCTCCGATGGCTTTCCTTGGGTCGACGCCAAAAAAATATTTGCGAATTTTGAATTGGGCTCAAAATAATCGAGCGCCGCGACATAAACGGGTCGCTGCCGGACAGATCGGTTCCATCGCAAAGGCGCAAGATGACGGCAGAGTCGGCCAGGGACATGGATCTGCATGTTCCAAATCGAAAGGACCCTCAATGTCCGCTCCAACGCCTGTCCCCACCGAAAAGGGCATCCTGCAATTTCTCGCAATTTGCGATGCTTTTTATCCGCCGGATGCGATTGAGGCATCGGTCGAACAGCAGCGGCATTGGTACGATGCTCTTTGCGCGCGCTTCGACCGTCCGCTGCCCCCGGATATGATCTTTGCGGACGGCATGGTTCAGCGCGTACCGATCCGGCGCTACCGTCCGCGCAAAATCGTTACCCGCACCATTCTGCTCTATCTTCATGGCGGCGGGTTCGTCGTCGGTTCGCTTGAGAGCCATCATGCCATCTGCGCCGAGATCGCCGATTTCGCCGGTGCGGAACTCGTCTCGGTCGATTATCGGCTCGCGCCCGAATATCGCTGGCCGGCGCAGACGGATGACGGTTTTGCCGTGCTGAAACATCTGCTTTCCGCCGGGAGCAAGGTCGTGCTGATCGGCGACAGCGCCGGCGGCAATCTTGCGGCCGGCCTTGCCTTGCGCGCGCGCAATGAGGAGCTATCGGGCGTCGTCGGCCAGGCGCTGATCTACCCGGCGCTCGGCGGCGACCTTGCCGCGGGTTCCTACGTCGAAATGGCTGCGGCACCCGGCCTGACAACGGCGGATGTCACCTATTATCGCACGATCCTGCAGGCGCCTGACAACAATGAGATCGCCGAGCCGCTGCAGGCGCCGTCGCTTGCCGGGCTGCCGCCGGCCTTCATCACGGTCGCGCACTTCGATCCGCTCCGCGACGACGGCCGGCAATATGCCGCCCGGCTGGCTGCGGAGGGCATCGAGGTCTCGTTCCGGGAGGAGCCGCAGATGGTGCATGCCTGGCTGCGCGCCCGCCACATGAGCGATGGCGCCAAGGACGGCTTCCGCGCGGTCTGCGAGGCCGTCCGGCATTTTGCGACCGCCTGACGATCACATCAGGTCGCGGGCGATCTTCTTTTCCGCGAAGACCTTTTCGAAGATCTGCACGTCATCCTCGAAAGCCGTGACGATGGCGCTGATGATCCAATCGGTCGCCGTGCAGGCAATCCGCGCAGTTGCGACGGTGCGGACGAACCAGCCGGGACGGCGCATGTCGCAGGTCCAGGTCGAAATCCCCGTCATCGACAGCGGATCGCCGGGCGAGATCGACCAGACTTCCTCCCGCAACTGCCGGGTCGACAGGCCGGTCTCAGGATGTTCGGTGAGCCCGGTATCCTCATGAATGCGATATTTCGTGCGGTTCGACGAAAGATCACGGACGACCTGTCGCTTGGTCGCGGCGGCGGCATGCTCGATATATTTCGGCAAAGGATCGGGATTGGCCGGTTCGTCGATTTCAATCCTCTCGTGTTCGCCAAGCATCGGCAGCCCAAGACCAAGTGAGGCGATATCGATATCGATCCCCCCGTCTTCCGGCGGCGGTAGGATCATCGGCCAATAGGCGGTGGAAAGCGAAAGGCGGATGCGATGTCCCTTGCGGAAGCGATAGCCGCAGGCATCGAGCACGAGCCGGATCGACACTGTCTCGCCCGCGGTCAGCGGTTTCGGATCGGCGTTGCCGTCGCGATGGGTGAGGTTGACGACGCCGAAGGCGACCCGCGTCGCCGTGCCGTCGGGATGAACATCGACGAGCCGGGCGCAAAGATTTCCGCTCGTTGCCCGGGAGCGCAGTGCAAGCGTCAGCACCGGCCGGCCGAGATAGTCGTGATCCCGCGCCAGCGGCATCGTATCGAAGACCAGCGAGCCGGCATCGTCAAAGCGTTGATCGATCGCCATTTCGGCATCGGGCTTCAGCGTGAAATATTCACCCGATGCCGTGCCGGTATCGAGGGGAGAACTCAGATAGACGGGATGCTCCGGCGCATGCGGGATCGGCATGCCCTCCGTCAGCCTGCCGAATTGCTCGACATAGAAGCATTGCATCTTCGGCGGCGACCAGCTGTCCTTCGCTACCCAGAAACCCGGATCGCTGTCGCGACGAAGAGCCGGGCGGATAGCATCGAGAATATAGGCGCGCGCCTGCGGCAGGCGGTCGATGCCATTGTCCTCGCCGCGCAGCCATTTGTTCCACCAGGCGATTGCTTCGGCATGGAAATCCGTGCGCGGTTTCGGCCAGGCGAAATGCGGGTATTTGTGCACCCACGGGCCGATCAGCGCTTTTGCCTTGTCGCCCAAGCCCTCGACCGCCATGAGCGGCGTGTTGCGATAGCCGTCGGCCCAGCCGGCGATGACAAGCGTCGGGATCTCGACGCGGGAAAAATCCTCCGAGATCGAGCCGTGCCGCCAGAAATCATCGCGCCGCTGATGGGTCAGCCACGCCTCCATGAGAAAGGGTTCGCCTGCCAGGCGCTCGATCCACATCTCCTTCCAGCGTTCGCCGACAAGGGCGGGATCGGGCGGGCGCGACTGGTAGCCGAGCATCGTCGCTGCCCATGAGAGCTGGGCGGAGAGATGGCAGCCGTTCTTGTAATGGATGTCGTCATTATAGCGATCAACGGTCGAGGCGATCGAGATGACGGCCTTCAGCGCCGGCGGGCGCAGGGCTGCGACCTGCAGGCTGTTGAAACCGCCCCAGGAGATGCCCATCATGCCGACCGCGCCGTTCGACCAGGGCTGCGCGGCGATCCAGGCGATCAGCTCGCAGGCATCGGCAAGCTCGCGTTCGGTATATTCGCCGTCGATGACGCCGTCGGATTCGCCCGATCCGCGGATATCGACGCGCACGCCGGCAATGCCGGCGGCGGCGAACACCGGATAGGTCGACTCGTCGCGGGGGCTGGTGCCGTCACGTTTGCGATAGGGCAGGAATTCGAAGACGGCTGGAACCGGGTCTTCCGCCGCGCCGTCGGGCATCCAGATGCGCGCCGCAAGCCGCGTTCCGTCCTTCAGCGTGATCCATTCATTCTCGATGGTGGTGAAGCCGCGCGACGTCATGTCTGTTCCCTCTCAATGACCGGCGCTTTCCATCCGCCGGGTCGCAAGCACGCGTTCCAGCCAGCCGATTTCCATTTCCGGCACCGATTTCAGAAGCAGATCGGTGTAGTCGTCGAAGGGCGGCGATAGCGCCGTCGATTTCGGCCCGAACCGCACCAGCTTGCCGCGATGCATCACCGCCACGCTGTCGGCGATCGCCCGGACGATTGCAATATCATGGGTGATGAAGACATAGGACAGTTGCTCTTCCTCCTGCAGCCGCAGCAGCAGTTTGAGGATGCCCTCCGCGACCAGCGGATCGAGCGCCGAAGTCGGCTCGTCGCAAAGGATGAGTTCGGGTTTGGCGGCAAGGGCTCTGGCGATCGCCACCCGCTGCTTCTGACCGCCGGAGAGTTCGGCCGGATAACGATCGACGAAGCCGTTGCCCATTTCGATCTGGTCGAGCAGCTCCTTCACCCTGGCGGTCTTCTCGGCGCCTCTCAGGCCGTAATAGAAGGTCAGCGGCCGGCCGATGATGTCGCGCACTGTCTGGCGCGGGTTCATCGCCGTATCGGCCATCTGATAGATCAGCTGGATGCGCCTGAGATCCTCGTTCGGCCGGCTCTTGAGACCGGGCATCAACGGCTTGCCGGCAAAGACGACACGCCCGCTGCTTGGCGGCAACAGGCCGGTGATGACACGCGCCAGCGTCGATTTACCGGAACCGGATTCGCCGACGACGGCAAGCGTCTGCCCCTTCGGCACATGCAGCGAGACATCGTGCAGCACCTTGAAGCCGTTGGAATATTCGGCGCTGACATTCTCCACCTTGAGAAGGGCCGCCGATTGGTCGGCGGCTTCCTCGCGATAGGCCTGCCTGACATTGACCAGGGCGCGGGTGTAATCTTCCCGCGGTGCTTCGATGATCTGCCGGACACTGCCATATTCCACCTGCTTGCCATGGCGAAGGACCATGATGTCGTCCGAGATCTGGGCGACGACGGCGAGATCGTGGGTGATGTAGAGTGCGGCGGTATGCGTCTCCTCGATGGCGTGCTTGATCGCCGCCAGTACATCGATCTGCGTGGTGACGTCGAGCGCCGTGGTCGGCTCGTCGAAGACGATGAGTTCAGGGTTCGAGCAGAGCGCCATCGCCGTCATCGCGCGCTGCAGCTGACCGCCGGAGACCTGGTGGGCGAAGCGCTCGCCGAAGGTCTCAGGATTGGGCAGGCCGAGGACGCGGAACAGATAAAGCGCCCGTTTGCGCGCCTCCTCCCGGCTCATCAATCCATGTTTGACCGAGGCTTCGATCACCTGGTCGCCGAGCCGGTGCGCCGGGTTGAAGGCGGCTGCCGCCGACTGCGCGACGTAGCAGACCCGGGCGCCGCGGATTTTCCGGATGCCATCCTTGCCGAGCGTCAGAATATCGGTGCCGTCGAGCCGCACCTCGCCGCCGGTGATTTCGGCGCCGCCGCGGCCATAGGCGAGCGCGGAGAGGCCGATCGTCGACTTGCCGGCGCCCGATTCTCCGATGAGTCCGAGAACCTTGCCCTTCTGAAGGTCGAAGGAGACACCATCGACGATGGTTACGCGCTTCGGCGCTTCGCCGGGCGGATAGCTGGTCGCTTCGATCTTCAGATTGCGAACGGAAAGAAGCTCAGGCATCGCCGCGCCCTCCCTTGAGGCTGGATGTGCGTTTCAGAAGCCAGTCGACGACGAGGTTGACGCAGATGGCAAGGGTCGCGATCGCCGTGCCCGGCACCAGTGCGGCTGAAATGCCGAAGATGATGCCGTCCTTGTTGTCCTTGACCATGCCGCCCCAATCGGCCGCCGGCGGCTGGATGCCGAGGCCGAGGAAGGACAGGGTGGAGAGGAAGAGGATCGAGAAGGCGAAGCGCAGTCCGAACTCCGCCAGCAGCGGTGACAGCGTGTTCGGCAGGATCTCGCGGAAGATGATCCAGACCTTGCCTTCGCCGCGCAGCTTCGCCGCCTCGACGAATTCCATCACCGCGACATCGAGCGCCACGGCGCGGCCGAGACGATAGACGCGGGTGGAATCGAGGATCGCCATGACGAGGATCAGGACGATCATGTTCTGCGGCAGGACCGCCAGCACGACCAGCGCGAAGATCAGCGTCGGGATCGACATCATCAGATCGTTGAAGCGCGAAAACACCGTGTCGATGATGCCGCGCGAGACGGCTGCCGTGAAGCTCAGGATGACGCCGAGCGAGAAGGAGATGATGGTGGCGGCGGAAGCGACGAGCAGCGTCGTGCGCGCGCCGAAAATCAGGCGCGAAAGGATATCGCGGCCGAGATTGTCGAGGCCGAAGATATATTTGTCGTCCGGCAGCTGCCAGACGTCGCCGACGACCTGGGTCTCGCCGTAAGGTGCGATCCAGGGTGCGAAGATCGCGAAGATGAAGGCGATGGCGATGCCAGCCATGCCGATCCAAGCGGTGATGGGGATGTCTCTTGCTCTCATCGCGGATGCCTCAGCCGGGGATTGGCGACGATCGCGAGGATATCGGCCATCATGTTGAGGAAGATGTAGACGGCCGCGAAGATCAGGCCGCAAGCCTGCACGACGGGCATGTCGCGCACCGTGACCGCATCGACCATATATTGACCCATGCCGGGATAGACGAAGACCACTTCGACGACCACGACGCCGACCACGAGATAGGCGAGGGTCAAGGCGACGACATTGATGATCGGCGCGAGCGCATTGGGAGCGGCATGCTTGACGATCGAACGGAAGGCGCTGAGGCCCTTCAGCTCCGCTGTCTCCATATAAGCCGACGACATGACGGAAAGGATCGCCGCCCGCGTCATGCGCATCATGTGCGCGAGCACAACGAGCACCAGCGTCGCCGTCGGCAGCGCGATCGCCTTCAATCGGTCGACGAAGCCCATGCTGTCATAGACGGTCGCCGGAAAGGTCGCCATGCCGAATTTCACCGCGAAGAAGAGGATCAGCAGGTAACCGATGAAGAATTCCGGCAGCGAGATTGCCGCCAACGAAATCACGTTGATGATCTTATCAGGCATGCGGTTGCGGAAGTGCACCGAGACCATGCCGAGGCCGACGGCGAGCGGCACTGAAATCACCGCCGCGAACCCCGCCAGAAAAAGCGAGTTGCCGAGGCGCTTGCCGATCTGTTCGCTCACCGAATTCTTGCTGGCCCAGGAGGTGCCGAAGTCACCCTGAACGGCGTTGCCGAGCCACTCGACGTAGCGCGTCGTCACCGGGCGATCGAGCCCGAGATCCTGGCGAATATTGGCGACGGCCTGCGGCGTCGCCGACTGGCCGAGATAGGTGGTGGCAAAATCGCCGGGCAGGGCTTCGAGCCCACCGAAGATCAGGATGGAAACGGCAAAAAGCAGAACAATGCTGAGCACGAAACGCTCGAGGATGAGGGCAAGCAACGGAAAACGCTGCCGGAACCTCAAGCCCGGCAAGATCTTGCTTGGGGCAGGGTTGGTCATGGCGAGGGCCTTTGGCTAAAACGTCGGGGGGACCGCGGGTTTCTTCCCACAGTCCCAGCTTCGTCGAAGATCGGAGGGGCGTTGCGCCCCTTGCCATCAGGTCTCCAGCCAGACGCGCGTCGCGACGTAACCGTTCGACATGTCGTTACCGATGTCGTGGACATAGCCCTTCACCTGCTTGGTGGAGGCGTTCACGAAGTCGTTGAACATCGGCAGGATCAGCCCGCCCTCGTCGCGCACCATCATCGCCATGGTGCGATACATATCCTTGCGCTTGGCTTCATCAAGCTCGGAGCGGGCCTCCAGCAAGAGCTTGTCGAAGTCGGGGCGCTTGAAGCGGGTGTCGTTCCAGTCCGCCGTCGAGAGATAGGCGGTGGAATACATCTGGTCCTGCGTCGGCCGGCCGCCCCAATAGGAGGTCGAGAAGGGCTGGACGTTCCAGACATTGGTCCAGTAGCCGTCGCCCGGTTCGCGCTTGACCTCGATCTCGATCCCGGCCTTCTTGCAGCTTTCCTGATAGAGGACCGCGGCATCGACGCCGCCGGGGAAGGCGACTTCCGAAGTGCGCAGAAGAACTGAGCCGCTATGGCCCGACTTCTTGTAATGGAAGGCCGCCTTGTCGGGATCGTAAACGCGCTGCTCGATACCCTCGGGAAACAGCGCATAGGTGGCGTTGATCGGAAAGTCGTTGCCGACCTTGCCGTAACCGCCGAGGATCTTCTCCACCATGGTCTCGCGATCCATCGCGTATTTCAGCGCGAGGCGCAGGTCGTTATTGTCGAACGGCGCCTTGTCACAATGCATGATGAAGACGTAGTGGCCGCGGCCGGCGGTCGAGAGGATCTCGACATTGGGCGCGCGTTTCAGGAGGTTGACCGTCTTCGGGTCGACGCGGTTGATATAGTGCACCTGGCCGGACGACAGCGCCGCGATGCGGGCGGTCGCATCGTTCATGCCGATGATCTCGATCGAGTCAACATAACCCCGGTCGCTGCGCCAGTCGTCCTTGTTCTTCTCGAAGGTGGCGCGAACGCCCGGTTCGAAGCTCGTCAGCTTGTAAGGGCCGGTGCCGATCGAGGCGAGGGGATCGTCGACGCCGCCATTCGGCTGGATGACCAGATGATAGTCGGAGAGCAGCAGCGGCATGTCGGCATTACCTTCGCTGAGCGTCAGCACGAGGTTGCCGCCGTCGGCCTTGATCTCCTTGATCGAACCGAGGACACCGAGCGCCCCGGATTCCGACTTCGCATCAGTGTGACGCTTCAGCGTCGCAACGACGTCGTCGATCGTCAGTTCCTTGCCGTCGTGGAACTTGACGCCCTTGCGGATCTTGAAGGTCCAGGTCACCGCGTCTTTCGAGGGCTCCCAGGATTCGGCAAGTGCGGGCACGGCGGCACCCGTCAACGGGTCGGATTCAACAAGCATGTCGCCCCAGCAGCGGCCGACGCAGAACATGAACTGCGACAGGAATTTCGCCGGGTCCTTGGAATCGGTGGCGGCACCGCCTTCGAGACCGAGCTTCAGATGGCCGCCGCGCTTCGGTTCGGCGGCTTCGGCACTTTCGGTGAAGAGCTTGTCGGCGACGGCAAGCGTGATACCGGCCGCCATGGCGCGTCCCATGAATTCGCGGCGGCTGAGCCCGCCCGCGGTGACGCGGCTTGCAAGATATTTGGTATAGTCGTTCATTCCCCAGTTCCTTCTTTATGGTGCGTTGACAGAACTTCCGGGCAGGATCGCAGACGGTTTCCTCTCCGCCTCCGGTGCCCGCATCATGCGGGAAAATGCTGCGGTTGCTGCCGCCTCTTCACTGTCCTTTCCAAATCGGGTTTCGCTTTTCGGCGAAGGCGCGGGCGCCTTCCAATTGATCTTCGCTCGAATAGAGCCTGTCGACGGTCGCAAACTGCCGCTTGGTGATCTTGTTCATGGCAGTCTGGAACGTCGAACCCTCGGCTTCGCGCACGATTTCCTTGATGGCCGCATAGACGAGCGGCGGCCCGCTTGCGAGCAGGCGGGCGAGCTCCCAGGCTCTCTCCATCAGCCTACCGGCCGGCAGGACCTCGTTGACGAAGCCCCAGCGATGCGCCTCGTGAACGTCGAGCCAGCGTCCCGTCAAAAGCATGTCCATGGCGATGTGATAGGGAATGCGCTTCGGCAGCTTGATCGAGGCGGCATCGGCAACCGTGCCCGAGCGGATTTCCGGCAGGGCGAAACTCGCGTGTTCGGCGGCGATGATCAGGTCGGCCGAAAGGGCGATCTCCAGACCGCCGCCGCAACAGATACCGTTGACCGCTGCGATGACCGGCTTGTTGAGGTCGCGCAGTTCCTGCAGCCCGCCGAAGCCGCCGACGCCGTAATCGCCGTCGACCGCATCACCTGATGCAGCAGCCTTCAGGTCCCATCCGGCACAGAAGAATTTTTCACCCGCACCCGAGACGATGGCGACGCGCAATTCAGGATCGTCGCGAAAATCCCGGAAGATCAAGCCCAAGGCACGGCTGGTCGCAAGGTCGATGGCGTTCGCCTTCGGCCGGTCGATGACGACTTCGAGCACGCCGTCGTCATGTCGCGTGCGAATATGGTCGCTCAACCTATGCTACCTCCTTCGCCGTATCAGGACATCGACCGCGGCAACGCCGCGCCCTTCGGGAAGAACCATCAGAGGATTAATGTCCAGTTCCTCCAGGCATGACGCGTTCTTTACGACATAATCTGCCGCTGCTGAGATAACGGCGACCGCCGCTTCGGCGTCGCCTCTTGGCCGTCCGCGATAGCCATTGAGCAATTTCGCGAGTTTGAGGCGCGAAATCGCCGTGTGAATCTCGGTTTTCGTTGCCGGAAGCGGCAAAATGACCGAGTCCTCAAGCAATTCAACGAAGATTCCGCCCGCTCCCAAGGTCAACGACAATCCGAAGACCGGGTCGCGGACGGCGCCGACAATGAGCTCGGCGACCGGCGGATCGATCATTTTTTCGACGAGATAACCGGCATTCGGCGGCATTTCCGCCGCCGCTTTCGACACGGCTTCAATATCCCATAGGTTGAGCGCCACAGCTCCGGCCTCGGTCTTATGCGCAATGCCGAGGCCCTTCAATACGACAGGGAACCCGAGCCGCTCGGCCTGTTCGGCGGCTTCACGTGGAGAAAAAGCCTGCAGTCCCCGGGGAACAGGGAGACCGCAGGCTGCAAGCTCCGCCTTCGCATCTGCTTCCGTCAGCGTCTCGATCTCACCGTCTGAGGACGGCACATCGAGCAATGGCGGGGGAGGCGGGGCTTGCCAGGCTTGACCGATGCCGGCTGCGACTTCCGCCGCGATGATGGCTTCGTCGATGCCTGAGAAAGCGGCGATGCCATTGGCCATCAGCCGCTTGGCGATCGGTTCCGGCATGTTCTCCGGAAGGGTCGCGAGAAGGCCGGCCAGCGCACCGGTGGCAGAGGACGCGGCGATAACCGCATCCGCCGTCATGACCCATTCGGACGCATCGCAGCGGTCGCCGCGCGGAAAGTCGAGGACGACGAGATTGAGAGCATAACCGCCTTCGAACATGGCGCTGAAGGCTTCGGTCTGGCGAGCGACATCACCCCAGACAAAGGTGTGGTAGTCGAGCGGGTTGGAAAGCGTCACCATCTCGCCAAGCACCCGCCGCAGACGTGGCAGTTGTTGCGGCTGCAGCGCAGGGAATTCGACATTGCGGCCGACGGCGGCGTCCGCCATCAGCGAAGCCTCGCCGCCCGAGCAACTCATCGACGAGATCGAATGGCTCGCGAGCGGGCCGGCGACATGCAGAAGCTTCAGGGTTTCCAGCAGCGCCGGCAGGGTCTGGACACGGCCGATGCCGAGGCGGGCGAGCACGGCATCCGCGACCGCATCGCTGCCGGCAAGTGAGGCGGTATGCGACACCGCCGCCCGTTTTGCCTGCTCCGACCGGCCGACCTTCAGCACGACCACAGGCTTCCTCGACTGCCGGGCGATGGCAGCAAGCCGTTCGAGGGAAGCGAGATCGCCGAAACCTTCGACGTGAAGGCCGATCGCCGTCACACGCGGATCGTCGATCAGCGCGCAGGCGACATCGGCAAGCGATGTCTGCGCCTGGTTGCCTGCCGTGACCATATAGGCGATCGGCAGGCCGCGGGTCTGCATGGTCAGGTTGATGGCGATATTGGAGGACTGGGTGAGGATCGCGACGCCTTTTTCGATTCGGCGCATGCCGTGCTGGTCGGGCCAGAGCAACGCACCGTCGAGCCCGTTGATCAGCCCGTAGCAGTTCGGCCCGAGGATCGGCATGCCGCCGGCTGCCGAAAGCAGGGCCTGCTGCAGTTCGGCGCCATCGGCAAGCTCCGCCATGGCCTCGCTGAAGCCGGACGCATAACAGACCGCACCGCCGGCGCCGGCCTCTGAAAGGCCGCGCACGATCTCGACGGTCAGCATCCTGTTGACGCCGACAAAGGCAGCGTCCGGCGCCGAAGGCAGATCGGCGACGGAGCGATAGCAGCGCCGCCCGAGCACCTCGTCCAATTTGGGATGAACGGGCCAGATCTTGCCGGCAAAGCCCATGCGGTCGCACTGCTCGATTACCCGGCGCGCCTCGCGGCCGCCGAAGACGGCGATCGTTTGCGGTCTGAGCAGGCGGTCGAGCGGGCTAGACGTCATCGGCTCAGGCTCCCAAAGGCCGGAGCAGGTCGCGGCTGATGATATGCCGCTGAATTTCCGAGGTGCCATCCCAGATGCGCTCGACGCGGGCATCGCGCCAGAAGCGGGCGAGCGGCAGGTCGTCCATCAGGCCCATGCCGCCGTAGATCTGGATCGCCTCGTCCGTCACGCGGGCCAGCATTTCCGAGGCGTAGAGCTTGGCAGAAGCGATCTGCCGGTCGGCGGCTAGGCCGGCGTCGAGCCGCCAAGCGGCTGAAAGCGTCAGCCACTCGGCCGCGTCGATCTCGGTGATCATATCGGCAAGCTTGAACGACACGCCCTGATTGGCGCCGATCGGCCTGCCGAACTGCCTGCGCTCGGCGGCATAGGGCAGGGCCATCTCGAAAACCCGCCGCGCCCGGCCGACGCAGGTGGCGGCAACCGTCAGCCGCGTGCCGTAGAGCCATTGATTGGCGATATCGAAGCCGCGATGCACCTCGCCCAGCACCTGGGCCTGGGGGATCCGGCAATCGGTAAAGCTGAGGGTCGAGTTATGGTAGCCGCGATGCGAAACGGAATCGTAGCCTTTCAGGATCTCGAATCCCGGCGTGCCGCGATCGACGAGAAAGGCAGTGATCTTCTTCTTGATGCCCTTCGGCGTTTCCTCCTCGCCGGTGGCGGCAAAGACGATGACGAAATCGGCGACATCGGCATGCGAGATGAAGTGTTTCGTGCCGTTGAGGAGGAAATCGCCGCCGTCGCGGCGGGCGGCGCATTTCATGCCGCGCATATCGGAACCGGCATCCGGCTCGGTGATGGCAAGCGCATCGATCTTCTCGCCGCGCACCGCCGGCAGCAAATAGCGCTCGCGCTGGTCGCCCTCGCAGGCCATCAGGATGCCGGAAGGCCGGCCGAAAAAGACCGTCAGGCCCAGCGAGCCGCGCCCGAGTTCCCGCTCGACCAGCGTGAAGGTGACATGGTCGAGGCCGGCGCCGCCGACCTCCTCGGGGAAATTGCAGGCGTAGAAGCCGAGATCGATGCACTTGCGCTGGATCTCGCGCCCAAGCTCCGGCGGGACGATGCCGGTCCGCTCGACCTCGTTCTCATGCGGATAGATCTCGGTCTCGACGAAGGCGCGGACCGTCTCGACGATCATTTCCTGTTCTTCGCTGAGACCGAAATCCATACCGTCCTCCTACCGTTTCTGGCCGACGTGACGGCCAGCGCCCTCGGGCAGCGCCAGTTCCGCATGGGACGCGGCAAGCGCCTTTACCCTGTCGAGCACCGCGGCCGGCGCCGCCACCGCCTTGCCCGCCTTGCTGTCGACATGCAGCAGCATCTGCTCGGCGGTTGCGATGAGCTCGCCCGTCGCCGTGTCGTGCAGGGTGTGGAAGACATGCAGCCGTTTCTCGTCGGCGGTCAGGACCTGGCAGGCCGAATGGATCGCCTGCCCGAGCTTCGCCTCGCCGAGATGGCGGATATGGCTTTCCACCGTGTAATAGCTGTGCCCCGCCTCGACATAGGCAAGGTCGACGCCAACAAGGCGCAGCAGCGCATCGGACGTATCGCCGAACACCTGAAGATAGCGGTGCTCGGTCATATGGCCGTTATAGTCGACCCAGGCCGGGCTCACCTTGGTTTCGACAAGCCGCAGCGGCTTCGAAGGATCGGCCGGCATGGTCTCGCCGCCACCGCGCACCCAGAGCGATTGCTCAAAATCCTTCAAGAGCTTGCCGGCGCCCCAGCCCTTGCCGCCATCGCCGCCCTTCAGCGCCTGCAGGATGCCGACGAGATTTTCGTCGCGTATGCGCTCAAGCTGGCGGATCGAAAGGCCCGCCGCCTGTTCGTCGGATTGCCGGCCGATCTTTTCGATCAGCGCATCATCCAGATCGACGACATCGGTAAGCTTGGTCCAGGGCCAGGCGAGGCAGGGACCGAACTGGGCGAGGAAATGGCGCATGCCGGCCTCGCCGCCGGCGATGCGGTAGGTCTGGAACAGGCCCATCTGCGCCCAGCGCAGGCCGAAGGAATAGCGAATGACGTCGTCGAGCGTCTCGACGGTGCAGATGTCGTCGTGGATGAGCCAGAGCGCCTCGCGCCAGAGCGCTTCGAGCAGCCGGTCACCGACGAAGGCCTCGATCTCCTTGGCGATATGGACGCCCTTCATGCCGATCGGCGGCAGTCTTTCCATCGCCGCCCGGATGGTTGCCGCCGACGTCTTCTCGCCACCGACGATTTCGACGAGCGGCAGCAGGTAGACCGGATTATAGGGGTGAGCGACGAAGAGGCGTTCGGGATGCTTCATGTCGCGCTGCAGATCGGTCGGCAGCAGGCCCGAGGTGGAGGAACCGATCAGCGCATCCTGATGCGCCGCGGCATCGATCTCGGTCAGGACACGGCGCTTGAGATCGAGCCTTTCCGGCACGCTTTCCTGGATCCAGTCGGCGTCCGTGACGGCTTCCGCCAGCGTCTCGCAGAAACGGAGCCTGCCGCGCGGCGGCAGCGGCGCGCCGGTCAACATGGCATAGGCTTTTTCGGCATTGGCGATCACCTCGCCGACGATGCGGCCTGCTTCCGGATGCGGGTCGAACACGTCGACGTCGATGCCGGCCAGCAGGAAACGGGCGATCCATCCGCCGCCGATGACGCCGCCGCCGATACAGGCCGCCTTGCTGATCTTGGTCATGATATCCTCAGCGCTTCGTCAGCTTCAGCTTGTTGCGCACATCTTCCGGTCCGATGATCCGCGCCCCCATGCCTTCCACCACCTGCACGGCCTTTTCGACGAGCTGCGCATTGGTGGCGAGCTGTCCTTTGCCGACGAAGAGATTGTCCTCCAGGCCGACGCGCACATTGCCGCCGGCCAGAACCGCCGCGGCCGGATAGGCCATGGCGTTGCGGCCGATCGAAAAAGCCGAGAAGGTCCAGCTCGGAGGCACGTTATTGACCATCGCCATGAAGGTGTTGAGATCGTCGGGCGCGCCCCAGGGAATGCCCATGCAGAGTTGGATCAGCACCGGATCTTCGATCAGGCCTTCCTCGGCAAGCTGCTTGGCGAACCAGAGATGACCGGTGTCGAAGGCTTCGATCTCCGGCCGCACGCCGAGATCCGTCATCTTTTTCGCCATCGCCCGCAGCATGGCCGGCGTGTTGGTCATGACATAGTCGCCGAGGTTGAAGTTCATCGTGCCGCAGTCGAGCGTGCAGATCTCCGGCAGGCATTCGGCGACATGGCTGACGCGCTCGCTGGCACCCGCCATATCAGTGCCTTTCGGATTGAGGGGCAGGGGGCTTTCGACATCCCCGAAGATCAGGTCCCCGCCCATGCCGGCCGTGAGATTGAGGACGACGTCGATATCCGCCGAGCGGATGCGGTCGGTGACTTCCCTGTAGAGATCGTTGCGGCGGCTGGCGGCCCCCGTTTCCGGATCGCGGACATGGCAGTGAACAACGGCCGCCCCAGCCTTGGCGGCGTCGATCGCGGAATCCGCGATCTGCTTGGGAGTAATGGGAACATGGCTGGATTTGGAAACCGTATCGCCGGCGCCGGTGACAGCGCAGGTGATGAAGACATCGCGGTTCATCGCTAGAGGCATGATTTTGTTCTCCCCGTCTTGTCAGGCATTACGCGACAGGTTTGCCGACGATGCTTTGCATTTTCGGTGCCATTCGATACATTATCGGAAACGGGAGATGGGCTTTGCTGCAGCGATCGACGGAACGGCTCGATATCGATCTTCTCGTCCTGCCGGAGACGAACCTGATTCTGATCGCGTCGGTCATCGAGCCGCTGCGCGGCGCCAACCGCATCGCCGGCAGCGAACTCTATCGCTGGCGGCTCTTGACGCCGGACGGAGCGCCGGTCCCGACCACCAGCCATATCGCCATCCCGGCTGAGGGCACTTTCCGGGCGACGACAGAGGAGACGCCGCTGTTCGTGCTGGCCAGTTACAACTGGCGTCGCGGCGCCACGCCGGCGCTGAAGATGCAGCTCTCGCAGGCAGCCCGCTACCGCACCATCATTGCCGGCATTGAGTCCGGCACGTGGCTGCTCGCCGAAGCAAGCCTGCTCGACGGACTACCGGCGACCGTCCACTGGGAAGACTACGAGGATTTCGCCCTGGCCTATCCCGAGGTGAGGGCCGTCAAGGATCGTTTCGTCATCGACGGCAAGCGGCTGACAACATCAGGTTCGCTGCCGACCGTTGACCTGATGCTGGAGGTGATCCGGCAGCGGCAGGGTTATTCGCTGGCGCTCGAAGTCAGCCGGCTGTTCCGTTACGAGCAGCCTTCCTTCCACGCCGACGAAATGCTTTCCGCCGCGTCGGCGGGACTGCGCCTGCATGATCCCCGCGTGACGCAGGCGGTGCATCTGATGGAAGAGCATATCGAGCAGCCGCTGGTTTTGGCCCGGCTCGCCCGCAGGGTCGGCGTCAGCGCCCGCCATCTGCAGGACCTCTTCCAGCAGAGCATCGGCGCGCCGCCGCATGTGCATTATCTGGCGCTGCGTCTGAACACGGCCCGCCGCAAGGTGATCGAGACGACGGCCTCCTTTGCCGACATCGCGGCGGCGACAGGCTTCAATTCCGCCTCGGCCTTTGCGAGAAGCTACCGGGCGAGTTTTTCTGAAAGCCCGTCGGAGACGCGGCGCCGCTTGCACCGCCGCGTCATATCATCGGCACCGACATAGGCTGGAATGCGTCCCGCAGCATTTCGGCCAATTCCCGCACGGCCTCGCTGGAGCGGAAACTATTGCGGCGCAGCACGACCTTTGAGGAATCGACCGGCGGAAAGCCATCCTCGGCGGTCAATTCGCGGCAGCCGGGCGGAATGCTGCTGCGGGAAAGCGTCGTGACGGCAAGGCCGGCGATCACGGCATTCTTCAGCCCCGAACCGGTATCGGCGATGAAGGCGATCCGGTAGCTGCGGCCGATCTGCTCCAGCGAACGGAGCGCAAAGTCGCGTGACCAGGTCGAGTTGCGATAGGTCGCAACCGGCAGGGGATCGATGTCGTGCAGCCGATGCACCATCGACGTGACCCAGACGGTCGGATCGACGCAGAGAACCTCGCCCTTGTTCTGGTCGCTCCAGTCAAAGACGACGGCGAGATCGAGCTCGTCCCGTTCCAGGGCGGCAAGGTTGCGGACCGTGTAATCGCAGGAGACGGTGACTTCGACTGCCGGATGGCGAACCGCGAAAGCCGCAAGCGCTGCCGGCAGCACCGTCTGGCTGTATTCTTCGGGGATCCCGATGCGCACTGGCCCGTCGAGCGGCTTGCTGCGGATCGTCGCGGCCGCCTCGTTCAGGAGATCGATGACCCTGCGGGCATAGGGCACGAGCTGGATGCCCTGGCGCGTGAGCAGCACGCCCCGGGCGCCGCGCTCAAAAAGGTTTTCGCCGATCGCTGCTTCGAGCCTCTTGACCTGGGTGCTGACGGCAGATTGCGTCCGCCCGATGCGCTGGGCGGCCGCCGAAAAGTTCGACGTCTCGGCGACAATAAGGAAGGTTCTGAGAAGGTCGCTTTCGATCGGTTCTTGCATGGCAGCCATAGAAAAAATCGATGATAGCTATCACTACTATTCGTTTGTCTAATGTCAATTCGTGGCGCAGAAATGAACTGCGTTCGACTTCCTTCTTTGAGAATCTCTGCGTGACCATTGAAAATCCGACTGCACGCCTCGCAGGCAGCGAGCATGAGAAGGGTGTGCTTCTCATCGTTGCCGCGACGCTCGCCTGGAGTGCGAGCGGCGTTTACTCGCGGCTACTCACGACCGACGTATGGACGGCGATCGCCTGGCGGTCGTTGTTCGGCGGCCTGTTCCTGCTGATCCCCTGCCTTTTCCTCGAAGGGGGCATCTCGCGGCGGCAATGGCGTTCCGTCTTCCATCCGTCCGGTCTTGCGATGATCGCATGCCAGACCTTCAGTCAGGGATGTTTCATCGGGGCGCTCTACATGACCACCGTCGCCAATGTGACGATGATCTATGCGACGACGCCCTTCATCGCGGCTCTGTTCGGCTGGCTCATCCTCAAGGAGAGGGTCGCCAGGCGGACGATGATTGCCGGCGCCGTGTCCCTCTTCGGCGTCGGCGTCATCGTCGCCTCGTCGATCGGCGGCGGTACCGGCTGGGGCGACCTCTTGGCGCTCGGCATGACCGCCTCCTTCGCGCTCGTTATCATCATTCCGCGCATCGATCCCGGCGTGCCGAGCCTGCCGCCGACCGTCGTCAGCGCCTTCCTAACCCTCGTCATCTTCGCGCCGTTCGGTTCGGTCGGCTCGCTCGACCTGCACAACTGGATCGTCCTTGCCGCCTTCGGCGCCACCAATTTCTCGCTGGCGCTGGTGCTGTTCCTTGCCGGGGCGAAGCGGATGCCGCCGGCGGAAGCCGCGTTGATCGGCACGATGGAAATCGTGCTGACGCCCTTCTGGGTTTGGCTGCTGTTTTCAGAACAGCCGCCCGTCGCCACCTATTTCGGCGGCGCGATCATCCTCGGCGCTGTGTTCTGGCATACCGCGGTCGACTTCAACCGGGGCCGGCGGTCTTACGGCGGCTAGGGCAATTCCAGCAAAGCGCGTAGCGTTTGCCGGGAAAGCGCGAAGCCTATCCTCCGGTCCCACCGAAGCAACCGTTTTGCGCTGGCCCTGTTCGCGTTTGCCGAGGCAGGTGACCTGCACACTGCCGTGGCAGGCCGCTTCACGTCGCGGCGAACGCCAGCCTTACAGCGTCATGGCCTTTTAGCCAAAGAACGCACGAAGCTGAGCGAAAAACCCGCTTGGTCTGGGGTCTGCGATCCTTCGCACGCGGCGAGCGACTGCTGCCGCGCTGACGCTTTCACCAAAATGACAGAAGCAGACAAGCTCGTGCAACTGTTCGTCGCTGAGTTCGAAGAACCGTTTGGCTTCTCCATAGCTGTCATTTTCCATTCCGGCCGCCCGCAGAATGGGATCAGCGAACGCAACGGAGATCGGGGTGTCGTCACCCCGCAGGGCAAGCCGATCTGCGATCGGCTGATACTCTGTCTCGTGAAGCGTCTTCAAAAACGGTCTGGGGCTGCGTTCGAGACATTCAGCCCAGCGCTCAATGCGTTCGCGCCGTGTCAGTTCAAGGGGTTTTATGCTCGTGCTGATCTTCGCAACTGTTTTCAGCTGCTCCAGTGCATACTGTTCCATTCCGGCCTCCTATCTTCGGAAAAATAGACGGTCCGCTCCCGAAAATAGCGTGGCTCAGGACGCAGCCGATGTCCAATCACGATTGGAAACGGCATCTGCCGCTGCCCGAACAGATTTGATTACCGGAGGAGATGACGACTTTGCCGATTGTCGTCTTGAGGGGCACCCGTGTCGTTTTTTCGGGCTCTGTTTTTCGTCAGGCATGGTTTTCTTGTCACGTTCACGGCGCTGCCGCGCAAGCGAGCGACATGAAGCATGGCCGGCCGCCGGCGCGCCGCCACGGTGATAAAGGACTGAAATCCTCAGGGATGACCGGATAGTTATCCGTAAAAGATATCCAGACGGATCGAAAGGAGGTTCTGTAGCCCTAAATCAGCTCTTTTCGCAGCAGATCTACGGATTGCGGCGGGCGATGACGAGAGCAGCACGACAGGCCAGCCCTATCGTACTCACTCTCTCCTCGATCCAGTCTGTCCCCGCCTATCTGCGAAATTCGAACATCGCCCGATGCGGCGGTGAATACCGGATTGCAGAGGAGGCAGGCCGGAGGAAAGCATTGCCATCGGCTGCATCGGCTGCAGATCGAGGCACTCAACAAATGGGAGGAATCCATGAGCAAGAATAGAGGCGTCGTCTATCTGAGGCCGGGCAAGGTCGAAGTTCGCGACATCGACGACCCGAAGCTGGAAGCGCCCGACGGCCGCCGCATCGAACACGGCGTCATTCTGAAAGTGATCTCGACCAACATCTGCGGCTCCGACCAGCACATGGTCCGCGGCCGCACGACGGCGATGCCGGGCCTGGTCCTCGGTCACGAAATCACCGGCGAGATCATCGAGAAAGGGATCGACGTCGAGATGCTCGACATCGGCGATATCGTCTCGGTACCGTTCAATGTCGCTTGCGGCCGTTGCCGCTGCTGCAAATCCCAGGACACCGGCGTCTGCCTGACCGTGAACCCGGCCCGCGCCGGTGGCGCTTACGGCTATGTCGACATGGGCGGCTGGATCGGCGGCCAGGCACGCTACGTCACGATCCCCTATGCTGATTTCAACCTGCTGAAAATCCCGGATCGCGACAAGGCAATGGCGAAGATCCGCGATCTCACCATGCTCTCCGATATTCTACCGACCGGCTTTCATGGCGCAGTGCGCGCCGGCGTTGGCGTCGGCTCGACCGTCTACATCGCCGGTGCCGGCCCCGTCGGTCTTGCGGCTGCGGCTTCGGCTCGCATCCTCGGCGCCGCCGTCGTCATGATCGGTGACTTCAACAAGGACCGCCTGGCGCATGCGGCCAAGGTCGGTTTCGAACCGATCGACCTCTCCAAGAGCGATCGTCTCGGCGACATGATCGCTGAGGTCGTCGGCAGCAACGAGGTGGACAGCGCCATCGACGCGGTCGGCTTCGAGGCACGCGGCCATTCGGGTGGCGAACAGCCGGCGATCGTGCTCAACCAGATGATGGAGATCACCCGCGCCGCAGGCTCGATCGGCATTCCCGGCCTCTACGTCACCGAGGATCCCGGCGCCGTCGACAACGCCGCCAAACACGGCAACCTTTCGCTTCGCTTCGGCCTCGGCTGGGCCAAGGCGCAATCCTTCCACACCGGCCAGACGCCGGTGCTCAAATATAATCGCCAGCTCATGCAGGCGATCCTTCACGACCGCTTGCCGATCGCCGACATCGTCAACGCCAAGGTCATCCCGCTCGACGAAGCCGTCCAGGGATATGAGAGCTTCGACCACGGTGCGGCGACGAAATTTGTTCTCGACCCGCATGGAGAGGTCGCGAAAGCCGCCTGACGACAAAGCATCTCGCGCTAAAGTGCGCAGCCGCGCGCTTTAGCTCAAAACGGAGATGGCCGGGAAGACCCGGCCATCTCGCAGCAGTCACACCAAAATTCTGTTGCCGGCTACTGGATGCTGAACGGGAAATACTTGGCATTGATCATGTCATAAGTCCCGTCTTCCTTGATCGTCTTCAACGCCTCGTTCAGGCGCGCAAGGCGCTCCTTGTCGTCCAGACGCACCGCAATCCCGGCACCTTCGCCAAAAAAAGTGACGTCGACCAGATCCGGCCCTTTGAACGCGCAACAGGTTCCCGCCTTCGTATTGGCGATCCAGTCGTAAATGGCGAGCTTATCCTCCAGGATAATGTCGACGCGCCCATCCGACAGGCCTTTGTACAATTCCGGCGATGACCGGAATACCGTCTTTTTCATGTCGGCATAGAAATGGTTGGCATAAGATTCCTGCGCCGTCGACGACGTCACTCCGAGTTTTTTGTCATTGAGGGCGGCGGGACTGACGTCAGTGATCGGCGAATCCTTCCGCGCGATGAACACTGACGGGCTGTTGTAGTATTTCTCGGTGAAAGCGACCTTCTGGCGCCGCTCCAGGCTCATCGACATCGATGAGATAATCGCGTCGTATTTTTCGGCAATGAGATCGGGGATCATGTCGTCCCACTTCTCGATGATGAATTGGCATTCGAACTTGCCGGTCTCGCAAAGGGCATTGGCAATATCGATGTCGAAACCCTGAAGTTTGTTATTCGCATCGAGATAGTTGAAGGGCGGAAACGCACCTTCGACGGCAACTCTCATCGGCGTTCGCTCTTGCGCGGCCACCGGCAGCGGCGAGACCGCCGCCAAAACGACACCCACCCCGCCCACCATCAGCGCGCCGCGCAATAAAGTCTGAATGGATATTCGCAACATCGCCGGAACCCCCTGGGCGTGATCGATCTCGCCCTATAGTGCGCCGCAGCCTTTAATTCTACGTGAACGCTTATTTGTTAGCGTCGACGAATGCGCCCGTATCGTGGTGTCCAGGGGTCCAGGCTTGCACATCGTAGTTCCATCCAGCTCCAACACGTTCCAGAAGTCCTGGATCGCCTCGGGAAGAATTCTCTTTCTGATCGCCATCAGCGGGCTCGGAGCGATTGGACTCGTCGTGCTATCGGCGCTCTGGGCAGGAGCCGAAAGCGACGCTGCGGCCCTTGATCGCCAGCGTCAGCTGGTGAATGCGCGCCTGCGCGAACAGGTCGATCAGGTCGCCCATGTCATCGGTCAGTTCGGCAACGGCTATCTCGCCCGCGTTTATCCCGCGTCCCGATCGGCAGGTGTTTCCTCCAGCCTCGATACGGTTCTGGCCGCGGCGGCCGGCAGCGCAATCAGCGAAACCGCAATGTCCGCCTTCGGATACGATCAGGCCTTTGTCGTCGACGAGAAGGCTCAGCTGAGCATGCTGACCGACGCGAAGACGGAAAAACGCTATCGCTGGATGAAGCCTCTGTTTTTGCCGCTCCTCAGGGATAGCCGTCTTACGGCACGCCACAGCCAGACTTTCAGCGACCGAACGCCATCCTCGCTGGAAAGCCGTCGGGCGAGCGCGTTTCGCCCCAACCATGCGCTGGCCAATCTGATGCGGCTGGAAGGCCGGCCGACGATCGTCGGCATCGTCGCCATCAACGAAGCTCCCGATGGACAGCCGCAGCCGATGCGGCAATTCCTGATCGTCGTGCGGTTTCTCGATGGTGCGGCCCTCGACGAGTTGAGCCGGCAGCAGGGCCTCAACGGCGCGCGCTTTGCCCGCACGGCCGATGCCGACGAAAATGAGGTCGCGTTCCAAATCGACGCGACGGCAAATGGTGAACCGATCGGCTTCATCGTATGGCGGCCCGATCTTCCAGGTTCACGGGTGATCGGCCGATTGATGCCGGCGCTTTCGATTGCCGCCCTGGTGATCGCCGTGCTGTTTTCGGTGCTGCTTGTGCGGCTGCGGAGCAGTCTCGGCGAATTGAAGAGAAGCGAGCTGCATGCAAGGCAGCTTGCCTTGCATGACGTACTGACCGACCTTCCCAACCGCGCCCTGTTCGCCATACGGTTCGAGGAGTGCTTGACCGATACGCGGCATTCGACCGAGCGCTCGGCCGTCGCACTTCTCGATCTCGACCGCTTCAAAGCGGTGAACGACACGTTCGGCCATGCCGCCGGTGATGAACTCATCAGGATGGCCGCGGAGCGGATCCGTTCCGTCCTTCGTCCTGATGATACGCTCGCCCGGCTTGGGGGCGACGAATTTGCCTTGCTTCTCCGGGACATCAAGGATGACGATCAAATCCTGCTGTCCATATGCGATGCGATCGTTGCCGAACTTGGCAGGCCCTTCCCGCTTCTGAGGGGCGAAGCGGTCGCCCGGGTCGGCGGCTCGATCGGCGTCACCATCGTGCCGGATGCCGGGCGAAATGCCGATGACGTCATGCGTTATGCCGATGTCGCACTTTACGAGGCAAAGATGGGCGGGAGAGGCCAGTGGCGCGTCTATTCCCCGTCCATGGACGGCGGCAGAAATGCGCGCGACATTCTCAAGAACGAATTGCGCGAAGTACTGGCCAAAGGCACGGCCCCCTCCGCTGGCAATCCCCAACCCGGCCCGGGCGGCAGCAAGCCGGATTTCGGATCGCTTGAGGTCTATTACCAGACGGTGCATCGCGCCGAGGGCGGATATTCGGCTTCCGGCGCGGAGGCTCTCGTGCGCTGGCGTCACAGTCAGCGCGGACTGCTCACCCCTGCGAGCTTCATCCCCGCAGCCGAAGAGGGTGGCCTCATCGACGCCCTCGGTTTCTGGGTCTTGCGTGAAGCCTGCCGGGCCGCCTGCACATGGCCCGAAGACACCTTCGTGGCGGTCAACGTGTCGCCGGCCCAGCTGAGAAGACCAAATTTCGCCGAGGAAGTCTTCGCCGTGCTCGAAGAGACCGGCCTGCCGCCATCCCGCCTCGAGCTCGAGCTCACCGAGTCCTCGCTCATCGAGGATAATTCGGATGTCTACACGGTACTGAAATCACTGCGCAGCCGGGGCATTCAGATTTCCCTCGATGATTTCGGGACCGGCTTCTCATGCCTCAGCCATCTGGTGCGTTTCGACATCGACCGCATCAAGATCGATCGCTCCTTCGTCTCGCAGCTCGGCGCAAAAGCCAACGGAGCGGCCATCATCGGCGCGATCGTCACCCTCAGCCGCAATCTCGGCATCTCGACGACGGCAGAAGGGGTTGAAACCGAATATCAACGCGACTTTCTGACCGCCCTCGGCTGCACCGATCTCCAAGGCTATTTCTTCTCCAAACCGGTTCCTCTCCGCGAACTCGACGGCTTCGCCAAATCGGAGAGCGGCGCCGGATCACGGACGATCACTTCGGGCGCCATTGCCTAAAAGCGCGTCGCGATCTTTCAGATTGCTCCCTTAGATCTTGTTTTACGCAAAACCGCTGCCCGGTTTTGCGCGACATGCTTGAGAGCCTTTGATCTTCCACCACGCGGGAACTTTCGTTCCGGGCAGCGGTTGACGCCCGAAGATGAAGGGAGGATCTGATGGGTGGGATCGGCGAGTGGCGGCACCTTTGCGTCGACATGCAGCGCATGTTTGCCGAAGACACCCCATGGCACGTGCCCTGGATGGTTCGGATCTCTCCACAGATCGAGGAGCTTGCCGGCCGGCATCCGTCTCGGACGATTTTTACCCGCTTCGTGCCGCCCCAGCATCCGGATGCGATGCCGGGAAAATGGCGCGACTATTACCAGAAATGGTGGATGATGACGGGCGAGCACCTCCCGCCCGAGCTTGTCGATCTGGCTTCCTCGCTGGCCTCGCTTGTTCCGCCGGCGCGATACTTCGACAAACGCACCTATTCGCCCTGGATCGACGGCCGCCTCCATAAGATCCTTCAGTCGGAGCGGGTCGACACTCTTGTGATCACCGGCGGGGAAACGGATGTCTGCGTGCTCGCCACGACGCTTGGCGCCATCGATCTTGCCTATCGCGTCATCGTGCTGAAGGACGCCGTCTGCAGCAGCGCCGACGACACTTATGACGCATCGCTGGAACTGTTGCACGATCGATTTTCCGTCCAGCTGGAACTCATGGAGACGGAAGAGTTCTTGAGCGGCCTCGGCTGAGAAGGTTTCGAGCAGAGGTAAAGAGTAAAGCGCGTCGCATGAATCAAATTTGATGCGACGCGCTTTAGGTCAGCAGCAAGCCGGCAACGCCGGCGAGCGTTGCAATACCACTCACGACGCCCAGCCGAACCACATAGCCCAAGCTTCCCGCGATCCCCGCGAGAACGGTTTTCGCAAGAAGATTGGCGAAGGCGGCGACCGCGATCGCATGCGCGGCCGCAGCGCCGGCACATTTGACGACGGGAGCTTCGCAATCGACAGGGTTATCGCGTCAAGATCGCTCAGGCCCGTGATGAAGGCCACGGCGAGCAGAAGAGCAAAGCCCAATACGCCCCCCATCACCTCCAACGGATTTTTCGGTGAAAAGTCGGCACCGTCGGAGCGCGGCGAGAAGCCGGCGAGGCCGCCGCCGATGGCGAGCACCGCGGCAGCCGGTCCGAGGAATGCCGCAAGCTCCATCAGCACCGCTGCTGGTGCGATGACGCTGCAGATCAATAGTACTCGGCTTGGGGATACGGGCCCCGCCAGCATCGCTCCGGCCGAAAGCAGCGGCGAGAGCGCCGACATCTGCTTCGATTGACGGGCGAAGGAAAATGTCAGGGCCGTCGAGGAGACGATACCGCCGCAGGCACCACCCACAGGCGGCGTTCTTGATCGTAGGGCGAGGATGAGATGGAGCAGTTGCTCCTAGCGGCTCTTCTGCGGATTTTGGCTACCGGTTCGCACCTCGGCTTCTGCCGCTTCCAGAGCGGCGCTGAACAACTGAAGCGCGAACTCTTTTGCTGCCTTTTCGTCGTCTGCACAGAGCTTCAACGGCGCGCACCTCTCCTTCAGACTGCGAATGAGCTTTCGGCGAAGCCGGAAAACCAGATGCGGGTCCGTTTTTGCGAGAAGCTCCTGCAGGCAGGTGACGGCAACCACTTCGAACATCAAAAGCCTGCCTTCGACTTCGCCTTGCGAAGGAATGGGAAAACGCTCACCGCCCCGCTTTAAATCTCGCTCTGTCGAAAGCATCGAAAGCCTCCAAACCGATGATAGGCCTCCACTCGCTGAAATTCCACATCGCAAGTCCAAGGCCACTCTTATGTGAAGAAGCAGCTTATAAGGTGTAAATCGGCCTCGCTTTGACGAAGGTCAAGCAGGGCTGGGGCTGTTCGGCCCACGAACCGGGAAATGCTTTAGTCGATGAAAAACGCGGCGCGGCCTGACAATTTCCGGACAAGGATTCCAAAGAAGATGTGCGGAGATTCGGCGAGCACCGGAAGCTCTTTCGGCTGGCATAGCATTCAGCCAGCGTGAATTCCCGTAAACTCAATGACATGAGACGGTCCTCTCGACTGATCGAGGAGTCACTGTAGGCCGACGCTCATTTCGCGCATTGACAAAGAGCAATTTCGCCTTGGATCGATCATGCCCGGCTGCGGGCTTAAGCCATCGAAGGCGTGACAGGAGGAGGAGCCATGCTCAGCATGAGACGGCGGCGCTCCTTCTCCAGCCTTAAGAGGAACGCCTCTCATCCGCCAGGCGAGCACAGGTCGCGCAGTAGGGCGTGTAGGGAATGGCATCCAGTCGGGCGGTCTCGATGGGGGCAAGACAGGTGACACAGCGTCCGAACATCCCGTGTTTCAGACGCTCAAGGGCTGCGTCAATCAGCCGGATTTGCGCACCCGCTTCCCTTCGCATTTCCGACAGCACCTGATCGTTCTCGAGCTGGGTAACGCGATCTTCGCTATCCGGATCCAGCGCGGTGCCGAGATCGGCGTCGATCGCCGACAGCCGGCGTTGCAGGTCCACTTTCGCGGTTTTCAGTTTGTCTTCCAGATCCTCGTGCTTCATCGATCGCTTCCCGGGAACGGCGGCCCATGCCGGCCTCTGCCAGTCCATTCAACCGACCGACGGTCGATTATCGAACAGTGGTGGTCACGCTACAGCCGTCAAGGAATGCTGCATTGATCCGCGTCAATGGGTGGTTGAGAGATGCTCGGTTTGAGGCATGTCAATGCCGCAATTCCGGCAGAGCGTCAGAGTATGGGTATCAGACACCCACTCCCTGCTCTGGAGTACACCATGAAACGCCATATTTTTCTTCCACTCCTCACCTATCCGGATGCGACATCGGAATTCATGGTCGCCAACGCCGTCGCCCTTGCGCGTCACATGCAGGCGACGCTGACGGTCTGTGCGGTCGAGATTACCATTCCCAACGTCTCCAATGCGCTGTCTTCGCTGATCATCGATGCGGCACAGATGGCGCGGGAGGCCGGAGCGCTGAGCCGCAAGCGCGCTTCGGTGCTGACGCAGAAGGCAGTAGACGAGGCAAAGGCAGCTTCCGTCGACCTGCGTACGCGCGAAATCAAGGTTGAGGAGCCATTCGTCGTCGAAGCGCTGGCAGAAGCCTCGCGCGCCTACGATCTCGTGCTTCTGGAACTGGCGGGTCTGTCCCGTCCGATCGTCGAGGCGGTGCTGTTCGGATCCGGTCGGCCGCTCATCCTTTATCCCCCGGCGCCTTTCGGCGGCCGGATGGATCACATCGCCATCGCCTGGGACGGCAGCCGCGCCGCCGCGCGGGCCGCCCACGACGCCTCGGCCTTCCTGGAGCGGGCATCAAAGGTCTTCCTGCTCTCCGTCATCGACGAGAAGCCGGTGACATACGAGACGGGCGATTATCTCATCGAGAATATGCTCAAGAGCGGCGTGAAGGCCGAGGCATCACGGCTACACGCCCACGGCGAGCCGGTCGGAGAAGTATTGCAGAACAAGGCGCTCGAAATGCGGGCGGACCTTCTCGTCATGGGCGGTTTCGGCCATTCGCGCCTGCGTGAATTCGTGCTCGGCGGTGCCACGCGGGCCGTGCTGACCAACATCACCCTGCCTGTCCTGCTGTCGCATTGAGGCTCCGGGTGCGGCGACCGTCCGCTCTTCCTCGCGCATTGAATGCGCAATATGCTCCGGCTTGGGTCACAGTCATCCCCGCGGTTTCCGGGGAAGTGGCGCCGCAGATGAGGAGGAGCTGATGAAGGCAATGATCCTCGAAGCGACCGGGTCACCCCTTCGTCCGGTCGAGCGGCCCGATCCCGTGCCGGGGAAGGGAGAATTGATGCTGAGGGTGGAGGCCTGTGCCGTCTGCAGGACGGATCTCCACGTCTGCGACGGCGACCTTACCAGCCCGAAGTTACCGCTCGTTCCCGGCCATGAGATCGTCGGCATCGTCGAAGCGGTCGGGCAGGGGGTCTCCGCGTTGCGGATCGGACAAAGGGTCGGCGTAGCCTGGCTCGGCCATACGTGCGGCGGCTGCTCCTTCTGCCGCAACGGAGAGGAGAACCTTTGCGACCAACCGCAATTTACCGGCTATACGCGCGACGGCGGTTTTGCCACCCATGTCGTCGCAGATGCCGATTATGCCTTCGCGCTGGACGAGCAGGCCGATCCCGTCGCGCTTGCGCCGCTGCTCTGCGCCGGTCTCATAGGATGGCGTTCATTGAGGAAAGCCGGCGACGGCATGAGGATCGGGCTGTATGGGTTCGGCGCGGCCGCTCATATCATCGCCCAGGTCTGCCTCTGGCAGGGCCGCGACGTCTACGCGTTTTCGAGGGCAGCCGATGATGCGGCGCGCCGTTTCGCCCTCAGCCTCGGCGCGGTCTGGGCGGGAGGCTCTGACGAGCGTCCGCCCGTCATGCTCGATGCAGCCATCATCTTCGCCCCGGTCGGAGCGCTCGTGCCGGCCGCCTTGAAGGCGGTGCGGAAGGGAGGCAGGGTCGTCTGCGGAGGCATTCATATGAGCGATATCCCAGAGATGCCCTATGCCTTGATCTGGGGCGAGCGAAGCGTGGTTTCGGTGGCAAATCTCACCCGTGGCGACGCGGAGGAATTCTTTCCCGTTGCCCGTCAGGCAGGCGTCAAGACGCACACGACCGTCTATCCGCTTGCCGACGCCAACCGGGCGCTCGACGATCTGCGCACCGGCCGGTTGAGCGGGGCGGCCGTTCTGACGCCATGAACGGCGAACCGTCTTTTGCGTGAATCGTCGCGGCTCCTCGCCCGCCGGCGCCTGCGGATCGACCGGACATCCAGGACGTCAATCCCGCCGCAGCGTCTTGCCGGATTCCGCATCGAACAGATGAAGCTTGCCCGGCCGGGCCGCTATCGTCACGACCTGCCCCGGCTCGAAATCGTGACGTTCGGACAGCACCGCGACAAGCTCGCCGGGGCCGTAGCGCAGGAAGACCATCGTCTCGTGGCCGGTGGGTTCGGTGACGTTGACGGTCGTTTCCAGGCCGCCCGGGCTGAGGGACAGATGTTCGGGCCGCACGCCGAGACGCACGGCCTGTCCATCGGACGCCTCCGGCGTGAAACCGAGCGCAATCTCGTCGCCGGTCTCGGTGACGAACACCGCACCATCGGCCTTGTAGCGGCCTTTCAGCAGATTCATCGACGGCGAGCCGATGAAGGTCGCCACGAACGTATTGCGCGGACGATCGTAGAGTTCCAGGGGCGTTCCGGTCTGCTCGATCTTGCCGCCCTGCATGACGACGATCTTGTCGGCCATGGTCATCGCCTCGACCTGGTCATGGGTGACATAGATCGTCGTGGTTCTCAGGCGCTGGTGGAGCTCCTTGATCTCCTTGCGCATCTGCACACGCAGCTTGGCGTCGAGGTTCGACAGGGGCTCGTCGAACAGAAAGACCTGCGGCGACCGGACGATGGCGCGTCCCATCGCGACGCGTTGCCGCTGGCCGCCGGAAAGCTGGCGCGGATAGCGGTCAAGATAGGGCACGAGGTCGAGGGTTTCGGCCGCCGCCTGCAGCCGTTGTTTGATGACATCGGCCGGCTGCTTCTGCAGGCGCAGCGCAAAGACCATGTTTTCGGCAACGGTCTTGTGCGGATAGAGCGCGTAGCTCTGGAAGACCATCGCGATGTCACGGTCCTTCGGCGGCAGATTGTTGACGATCTTTCCGCCGATCGAAATGGTGCCGCCGGTAATGCTTTCGAGCCCCGCGACCATGCGCAGCAAAGTCGACTTGCCGCAGCCGGACGGCCCGACCAGCACCACAAACTCGCCGTCGCGAATTTCGATATCGACGCCGTGCAGGATGTTTAAGGCGCCGTAGGCCTTGCGCGCCTCCGAAATATTGACCTCAGCCATATGCCTCCCAATCGCTTTCCGGCTACCCCAGGGGCGGTCCCAAGGGATATGCGTCGCTTGACAATATCCACGGCATTGGGGTCGAGGCAACCGCGTTCCGCCGCTGCCCGAAAGACCGTGAGACCTCCTCCATGAAACGTTTCATTTATTGTTGACTTTTGTCGCTTGCCGTCTAATGCTCGATGGCGAGACCGAGAGGAGCGGTTTCGAGCAAGAATTATGAAACGTTTCATTTTCTTGCTTACCAGATAGTTCTGCACGAAACCAGTCCAAAAATCGGACCGGAACCAGTTCGGAAAGACCGGCTGGCGGCAGCCCAACGAAGCGTGGAGGAGGAAGACATGAAAGTCGAAATATACGATGCACTGATGCGCCGTCAGGCAAGCCGCCGCGACGTTCTGCGCGGAACGGCGAGTGCAGCGGCGCTGCTCGGCCTGTCCGGCGCAGTCGGCGGAATTCCCGGCATGGCGTTCGCTGCCGATGATCTGCGCGCCCAGATCCTGCAGATACCGGGGGTCGGCAAGGGCTCGCCGACGGATGCAGACTGGCAGAAGGTCGGCGAACTCTGCCTCGGTCCAACCAAGGCCAACGTCAAGCAGGGCGAATTCACAGGTGTCGAGCTGACCTTCATGGGGCTCAACAACCAGAATCTGCACAACTTCCTGTTCCGCGGCTTCCTGAAGCCGTGGGAAGCCTATACCGGCGCCAAGATCAACTGGATCGACCTTGCGCAAGCCGACTACAATGCCCGCCTTCAGCAGTCGATCGCGACCGGCACGGTCGATTTCGACATTCTCGAAATGGGCGCCCCCTTCGAAGGCGACACAGCCGGACGCGGGCTTCTGGACGAGATGCCCGACTGGGCGGCAAAGCAGATCGAAGCCGACGACCTGGTGAGCTACCTGAAGCCCCCGGTCGGCACCTGGGACGGCAAGACCTATCGCGTGACGATCGACGGCGACTGCCACACCTTCGCCTATCGCAAGGATTACTTCGGCGAGGGCTCGATCAGCGGCATGGCCGAACCGCCGAAGACCTGGCAGGAGGTCAACGCAGCATCCAAGGCGCTGATCGGTAAAACCGATCCGCTGACCGGCCAACCGGCCTACGGCTATCTCGATCCGCTGAAGGGCTGGGGCGGGTTCGGCTTCTATTTCATCGAGAACCGCGCGACCGCCTATGCCAAATATCCGGGCGACCCGGCCTGGCTGTTCGATCCTGACAACATGAAGCCGCTGGTCAATAATCCCGCATGGGTCCAGGCGATCCAGGACGTCTTGGATCTGATCGCGGCCAAGGCCTATCCGGCCGATCAGATCAATGCCGACCCCGGCACCACGGCCTTCTCGCAGTTCCTCGCCGGCACCGGCGCAATGCTGATGTGGTGGGGCGACGTCGGCTCCGGCGCGCGCACCTCGGACACCTCGGTCGTCGGCGACGTGGTCGGCTTCGGCATCAACCGCGGCTCCAACCGCGTCTACAACCGCAAGACCGGTCAATGGGAAGACAAGTATAACGAAGCGCCCAACATGGCCTATATCGGCTGGGGCATCTACGTCACCAAGCAGGTCTCCAGCGACGAGAAGAAGCGCAAGGCGGCCTGGTCCGCTGCCGCCCATCTCGGCGGCAAGGATCTGTCGCTGTGGACGTCGGCCTATCCCTCCGGCTTCCAGCCCTACCGTCAGTCGAACTTCAACTACGACGAATGGGAAAAGGCAGGCTACGACCGCGCCTATATCGAGGACTATCTCGGTTCGAACGCCGACAGCTACAACCATCCGAACGCCGCGATCGAACCACGCATCCCCGGCATCTTCCAGTATTACTCCGTCGCCGAGGACGAATTGGCGAAGGGTTTTGCCGGACAGTACAAGTCGGCTCAGGAAACCGCCGATGCGATTGCAGCCGCCTGGGAAAAGATCACCGACCAGATCGGCCGCGACAGCCAGCTGAAACTCTATCGGGCGAGCCTCGGGCTCTGATCCACTGACCAAACGCGCCGGCGGATCGAAAGCGATTCCGCCGGCGCCTTTTCTATCCGGGCGAGGAATATCATGTCGACAGTCGAAGGCGACCTGCTGCACACGGTCGAAGCCGGCTCCATTTCCGCGAGCCGCCGTTTCTGGGGCCGCGCGGCTCTGTGGCTCAGCGCCGCATGGTTCATAGCGTCCTTTGTCTTGCAGGGGGTCCATGAACTCGGCTGGACCGCATGGGGTTTTGCGAACTGGCGACCCGTCCTCTATGCTTACTTCCTCTGGGCCGCGGTTCTTTGCGTCACGCGCGTCGTCATTTACGGAGAGGCCGGCAAGAAGGCGCTTTTTGTTCTGCCGGCCGCGCTTTTCGTCGTGTCGATGGTGGTGTTTCCACTGCTCTTTGCGCTCTGGATCGGCTTTTCCGATTGGAACCTCGCCTCTTCTGCCGGGCGGCGCTTCAACGGGCTCGAAAATGTGCGACGGATGATCGCCGACCCGTTCTATGCCAACGCCTTGCTCAACATGATCCTTTATTCCCTGGCGATCGTCGTGGAATATGCGATCGCATTCGGCCTGGCGCTGCTCCTCAACCAGGAAATCCTTGCCCGCAAATTCTGGCGGGTCACCTTCCTCGTACCTTTGATGCTGTCGCCGGTCGCCGTGAGCTGGATGGTCGGCAAATCGATGTTGGAGACCCGTTTCGGCCCGATCGCGCGCCTAGCCCGCTGGCTCGGCTGGGAAAACCCTTCCTTTTTCGGCGATCCGCTGACGGCGCGGCTTTCGATCATGATCATGGATGCCTGGACCTTCATTCCCTTCATGATGATCATGTTGCTCGCCGGCTTGCAGGCCTTGTCACGGGAGGTGCTGGAGGCGGCCGAAGTCGATGGCGCCACCCGCTGGCAGCGTTTCTGGCAGGTCATTTTCCCGCTGATGCTGCCGGTGTCGGTCACGGCGGTGATGATCCGCATTATCTTCAAGCTCAAGCTCGCCGACATCATCATTACCGTGACATCGGGAGGCCCGGGCGGGGCGACCGATTCCGTCACCAGTTTCATCTATCGCGAATACCGCGACCGTTCGAATGTCGGCTACGGGACGCTGCTCGCGCTCGTCTATCTGGTGATCATCGTCATTGGGATGACGGGGCTGATGAAGATTTCCGACCGTATCGTGAAGCGGATGACAGGAAGGCTCTGATGGTTCGCATCGATTTCGAAAAATACGGGCGGGGCCAGCGCATTCGCTGGTGGGCCATGCGTTTTGCCGTCTACGGCCTGCTCGTCGTCTGGGCATGTGTCTGCATCTTCCCGCTGTTCTGGACGGTTTCGACCTCGTTCAAAACAGCCGCGGATGTCATGCGCGGCAATCTGATCCCTTGGTTCAATTTTACCCCCAGCTGGCTCGGCTGGCGCTCGGTCGGGCTCTCTCCCGATACGATTTCGCAGATATCGACGGTGCGCGACGAATTCATGCGCCGGCTCTGGAACAGCGTCATCATCTCGGTCACGGCATCCGCTCTTGCGGTCGTGCTCGGATCGCTGGCGGCCTACGGCCTCAGCCGCTTTTCCTACAAGTTCGGCCATATGCGCAATTCCGACATCTCCTTTTTCTTCCTGTCGCAGCTCATCATGCCGCCGGTCGTGCTCGCCCTGCCGTTCCTGGTTCTCTACAAGGAATTGGCGCTGCTCGACACTTATGCCGGCATGATCGCCGTCTATACGCTGATGGTCCTGCCGATCGTCGTCTGGATCATGCGCGACCAGTTCGCCACCATCCCGGTGGAGCTCGAGGAGGCAGCCCTGGTCGATGGTCTGTCGGTCTGGGGCGCTTTTGCCCGCATCATCGTGCCGCTGGTTCTGCCGGGCATGGTGGCCGCCTTCCTGCTGGCGCTGATCCTGTGCTGGAACGAATATTTCTTCGCCGCACTGCTGACCTCCACCAATACCAACACGCTGCCGGTGATGATTGCCAGCCAGACAGGCAGCCAGGGCATCAACTGGTGGTCGATGGCCGCCCTTTCCACCGCCGGCATCCTGCCGCTGGTCGTCGTCGGCGTCGTGCTGGAAAAGCATATCATCGCCGGAATGACCGCGGGCGCCGTAAAATAGCTGCGGGATGTGAGAAATGGCGAAGATGCCGACAGTCAAGGACGTTGCCGAACATGCGGGCGTATCCGTGGGCACCGTTTCGCGTGTACTGTCGGGCGAAGCCGCGGTCAAACCGGTGCTGCGCGAAAAGGTCAACAACGCCATTTCGGCGCTTGGCTACCGGCCGAACGTCACCGCAAGAGCGCTGCGCACCAGCAAAACCGACGTCATCGGCCTCGTCGTTCCCGACATCACCAATCCCTTTTTCGCGCAGCTTGCGGCAAGCATCGAGCGTGCGGCGCTCGAATGCGGGCACAGCCTGATGCTGGCAAGCTCGCATAACGACAGCGAGGCGGAGCAGAGCCACGTTTCGGCCTTTCTCGACCGGGCGGTGCGCGGCATCATCGTCGTGGCTTCGAGCGATGGCTCCGGTCTTGAGCTGCCGGCTTCGGTTCCGGTCATATCGCTCGACCGGCGCTTCGGCACCTTTCCCCTGGTGTCGACCAACCATGCGCAGGCAGCCACGCTGATTGCCGATCATCTCTATGGGCTGGGGCACCGGCGCATTGCCTATATTGCCGGGCCGACCGACACCGAAGCAGGGCGCATGCGCAAGGAGGCCTTCGTCAGCCGCATGGACGGATTCGCCAAGACCGGCGAGGCCGTTGACCTGGAAATCACTTACGGCAGATTCGACTACGAGTCCGGCGAAAGAATTGCCCGTAATCTGCTTTCGCGCCCGGCGCAGGACCGGCCGACGGCGATCGCGGCCGCCAGCGACCAGCAGGCGATCGGCGCATTACGCGCGGCCCGCGATCTCAAGATCGACGTGCCGCGAAAACTATCCGTCACCGGTTTCGATGATATTTCGCTCGCCAATCTCGTCGTGCCGCGGCTGACGACCATACGCCAGCCAGCCGACATGCTGGCACGCCGCGCGGTCAGCCTTCTGCTGGCGGAGCCGCCGGGCACGGCAGACGAAATGGTCGACGGATCGCTGATCGTGCGCGGTTCCAGCGGGCCATGTCCGCAACGCAAGGCGGATATCACAGGACATACCAATTGAGGCACGGCCGGTGCTCCGGCTACGAGAAAAAGGACGAAGGTCAATGCTCAAAGGAATTCGGGCCGCGCTCAACGGCGACATTCTGCAAGCACTTTGCAACATGGGACACGGCGATTATCTCGTCATCTCCGACATGAATTTTCCATCGGATTCAATTGCCCGCCAGACGCGTCTCGGTAAATTGCTGACCATGGAAAACATTCCCGCGCCGCAGGCAATCGACGCGGTCCTGTCGGTCTTGCCGCTGGATACACCGATCCAGCCGTCGGTGGGCCGCATGGAAGTGATCGGCAAGCCGGATGAAATTCCGCCGATTCAGCAGGAGGTCCAGGCGATTGTCGATCGCGCCGAGGGCAAGCCGTCGCCGATGTATCCCGTCGAACGCATGGCCTTCTACGACATCGCCAAGCAGGCCTATTGCGTGATCGCAACGGGGGAACTGCGGTTCTATGGATGTTTCCTTCTGACCAAGGGCGTCATTCCGGCGCAGGAGGCCATCCGATGAGCGAGAAAAGCGGGATCGTCATCCTAGGTATTTTTGCCGCCGACACTGCCTATAAGGCAAAGCGCTTGCCCTATATTGCCGAGACGCTGATGGGATCCGGGTTCACGCTCGGGCCGGGAGGCAAGGGGTCTAATCAGGCAATTGCGGCGGCAAAGGCCGGCGGCAAGGTGACCTTCATCTCAAGGGTCGGCAACGACCCGTTCGGCGCGATGGCGCTTTCAGCCTATGCGGAGGCCGGCGTCAAAGCCAATGTGATGAAGATGGACGGCGTTTCCAGCGGCGCCGCCTTCATCTTCGTCGACGAGGTGAGCGGCGACAATGCCATCATCGTCGTGCCGGGTGCGGCAGGCCTCATCGGCATCGAGGATGTCGATGCGAACCGGGCGGAGATCGAAAGCGCCGCCATCTTCATGACCCAGCTCGAACAACCGCTCGAGGCCGCCATGCATGGATTGTCGATGGCCAAAAGAGCAGGGGCCACGACGATCTTCAACCCCGCGCCGGCACGGGTGATCCCGGACGGCATCTACGGCCTGTGTGATTTCATCGTCCCCAATGAAGTGGAAGCCGCCGAATTGGTGGGGCATGCGATCACAACCGATGAGCAGGTCCGTGCGGCGGGCGGCGCTCTGCTGGATCGAGGAGCGCGGGCGGCGGTCATCACCCTTGGTGGACGCGGAGCGTACTATCACACCGCAGAACAGAGCGAATTTGTTCCCGCATTTTCGGCGGGCAATGTCATTGACACGACGGGGGCCGGAGACGCTTTTCTTGGCGGTTTCGCGACGGCGATTTCTGAAGGACATGCGCCGGTCCAGGCCATCCGTTTCGGCTCTGCGACCGCCGCAATTGCCGTCACACGGCCAGGCACTGCTCCCGCCATGCCGTCACGCGCCGAGATTGATGCCTTGCTGCGCTCCTCGTAATTTAAGAGCGCGGGTCGGAGCCGGCGAGGGTAACTTCGCCATTCTCCTCGCCGTCCCAGTATCGAATGGAGGACGCTGATATCTTGATCAGCACAATGCCTGGTGTATCGATCCCTCCGGGAAACCAGCGATCGAGATCAGCAACCCAGTGTTTTTCGAAGGCCGCCTTGTCCCGCACCAGAGACGCGATGCCCTCGATCGCAATGAAAATGCCCGGCTTGCCAAGTAAGCTGGGCGGAGCAGTGAATGTCAGAGATACGATCTCCGAACCCTTGATCTCTGCGATTTTCCGGCTGTTCTCGTAAGAGAAGAACCACGAGTCACCATCATACTCGACGTCGCCGTTGTTGCTCATCGGCCGGCTTGCAATCCGGCCGGAACCGGCGTTGGTCGAAAGCATACAGAAATCGATCTTCTTCAGGCGCGAAGAGAGATCTTCGAGTGTCATGGACGCCATTGTTATCTCCCATGTTTGGACGCGGGGATAGCGTGCAGGCTCGCTGTTTGTTCCGAGAAGGCGGCTGGAGCATGGGACGGGCGGTTCGAGGTCGGATGTGCAGGTCCAATCCATCGTTTCCGCCAGGTTTGAAGGGTAAGCTCAGGGCACCTGAGCGCCTGCTGTGGCAACGTAAACGGCATAGAGCGAGTGCGTGGCTGTGATGAACAGACGGTTGCGTCTGGGGCCACCGAAGGTGAGGTTCGCGACGGTCTGGGGTACGCGGATTTTGCCGATCAGCTTTCCCGTCGCGTCGAAGCAATGCACGCCGTCGGCCGCACTCGACCAGAGGTTACCCTCCACGTCGGTGCGGATGCCGTCTGGAATGCCGTTGTCGATATGGCAGAAGACACGGCCGTTATCGAGCCTGCTGCCGTCGAACACATCGAAGGCGCGAATGTGACGCGGCAGGTTTTCGTCGTGGCTTGCCGCCGAATCCGCAACGTAGAGGATCGTTTCGTCAGGCGAAAAGGCGAGGCCGTTCGGCTGAGTGAAGTCCGTGACGACAACAGTAAGCTCACCGGTCGCCGGATCGAGGCGATAGACATTGCGCGTCGCCTGCTCCGGCTCGGCCCGATAGCCTTCATAGTCGGACATGATGCCGTAGGTGGGATCGGTGAACCAGATCGTGCCGTCCGATTTCACCACGACATCGTTCGGCGAATTGAGCCTCGCGCCCTTAAAACGGTCGGCGAGCACGGTGATCGAGCCGTCGATCTCGGTGCGCGTCACCCGGCGCCCGCCATGTTCGCAGGAGATCAGCCGCCCCTGCCGGTCGCGCGTGTGGCCGTTGGTGAAGTTGGACGGGTGCCGGTAGACAGAGACGCCGCCCTCGGGCGTCCACCGCAGCATGCGCTGATTTGGAATATCGCTCCACAGAAGCTGGTTGGCATCGTTGAACCAGACGGGGCCTTCCGCCCAGCGGCAGCCGGAATAGAGTTCGTCGAGGCCGGCGCTCGTCACGATCATCTGTCGGAAGCGGGGGTCGTGAATTTCGTAAATGCTGGCCTCTGCCATGGTGGTCTTTCCGTTTATCGCATACCGGCCCGCCGGCCGCCGGCAAGCATGATGACGCTGATGATGATGAGGCCGGTCATGATGAGGCGGATGCCGGCGCCGAGCCCGTAGGTGTTGAGCATGGAAACAACAAGGAACATGAAGAGCGACGCGCCCCAGATGCCCGGCACGTTGGAATCGCCGCCGGCGACCGCCGTGCCGCCGATCACGACGACGGCAATCGAGGTCAGCAGATATTCCGAGCCCATGTTGAGCGCCGCGCCGCCGGAGAAGCAGGCAAGCAGATAACCCGCGACGGAAGCGAGCACGGCACAGAAGAGATAGGTGACGAAGCGCGTGCCGTCGACCGGTATGCCGGCCATGCGCGCGGCCGGCATGCTCTGGCCGATTGCCGAGATCCAGCGACCGTAGATCGTCTTCTCAAGCAGGAACCAGGCGATCAGCGAAATGAGCAGCGCGACGATCGCCACGTTCGGAATGCCGAGCGTGTTCGACGTCGTGAATTCCGCAAGCAAGCTCGGCGGTTTGATGCGCAGTCCGCGGTTCGTCCAGATCGCCGCGGACTGCACGATGAAGCTCATCGACAGCGTGGCGATGATCGGCGGAATCCGGAGCGCCTTGATGAGCACATAGTTGCCGATGCCGACGGCAAGGCCGATGACGATGGCAATGAGGAGCCCCGGCAGGATCATTCCGTTTTCGACATTCATCAGTTTCAGCGCCACCGTTCCGGCCAGCGTCATGGTGGCGGGAACCGAAAGATCGATGTTGCCGGGACCGAGGGTGATGACGAACATCTGGCCGATGCCGACGATGACCGAGAAGGCGGCGAAGGTGAGGGCGGCCTGCGACAGGCCGAGCGTGCTGGCGCCGAATGTGACCATGATCGTCAGGAACCAGACGACGAAGGCGGCAAGCCATGACCAGATCCAGGGTTTGCCGATAAGATTGAGGCGAAACGTCATCGGCGTTTCTCCCGCTTCTCCAAGCGGTTGAGCATCAGCCGCAGCGCCAGCACGATGATCAGGATCGCGCCCTGGGCGCCGATCTGCCAGTCCGGCGAGATGCGCAGGAAGGACAGGAACGAGCCGGCGAGCGTCAGTGTCAGCGCGCCGATGACGGCGCCGATCGGAGAGACGCGGCCGCCGATGAACTCGCCGCCGCCGAGGATGACGCCGGCGATCGACAGAAGCGTGTAGCGCAGCGCGATGTTGGCGTCGGCCGAGGTCGTGAGGCCGACGAGGGCGATGCCGGCAAGCACGGCGAAGACACCGGCAAGTCCATAGGCGGCGGCGCGGGCGGCGACGATCGACCAGCCGGCGCGTTCGACCGAGCGCTGGTTGCCGCCGATGCCGCGGATCAGCACACCGAGCGAGGAGCGCGTGACGAGAAGATGGGCGACGGCGGCAATGACGATGCTCGCAACGATCGCCATCGGCGCCAGCGGCGGCTTGACGGTCATCAGCCAGCGCACCCAGTCCGGCGCCTGCCCGCCCGGCGCCGGCAGCAGCATCACGGCAAGGCCGCCCCAGACGAAGCTCATGCCGAGGGTCACGACGATGGATGGCAGGTTGCGCAGATGGATGACGACGCCGAGCGCCGCATAGGCCGCAATCGCGCCGGCGAGGATCAGGATTCCGATGACAGGGGTATCGCGCAGAAACGTGGCACTGACACAAGCGACGAAGCTGACAAAGGTGCCCATCGACAAATCGAGATCGTTGACGGCCATGACAAGCATCTGGGCGATCGTTGCCAGCGCGATCGGCACGGCCAGATTGAACAGCAGGTTGAGCCCGACATAGCTCATGGCGCGCGGCTGCAGCCAGAAGACGGAGCCAAGCAGCAGGGTCAGCGACAGGGCGGGAATGGCAAGACGCATCGCGTCCGAGGAGAGCCGGAACGTCATGCGGCGACCCCTTCGAAAGAGGCAGCGATGATGTTCGTCTCGTTGACGGCATCGCCGGCGAGTTCCGCGGTAATACGGCCTTCGCGGAAGACGTAGACGCGGTCGCAGAGGCGAACCTCGTCCATCTCGGTCGAATACCAGATGAAGGTGCGCCCGCGCGAGGCTTCCTCGCGGATGATAGCGTAGACTTCCTGCTTGGTTCCGACGTCGACACCGCGCATCGGGTCGTCCATCAGAACGACCGGCGCACGCGTCGAAAGCGCGCGCGCAAACAGCACCTTCTGCTGGTTGCCGCCGGAAAGCGACAGGATGGGGTTCGCCATGTCGGGTGTACGGATTTCGATCCGCCGCCTCCAGTCGGCGCCCTTCGTCTGCTCTGCGTCCGCGAGGATCAGCCCCCGTCGCGACAGATCGCCGAGCGAGGCGATCGAAAAATTGCGCAGGACGCTCCACAGTTCGAAGACACCGTTGAGTCGGCGGTCGCCGGCGACGAAGGTGACGAGCGGATCGCGTTCGGGCAGCCAGTTGCCGGCCTGGGCGGCGTGCAAGGCGAGAAGAAGTTCGGTCTGGCCGTGGCCGGCCAGCCCCGCCAGTCCGATAATTTCGCCCTTGCGGGCGGCGAAAGACCGGCCTGCCGTCTGATGCGACAGAACGAGAGGAGCGTCGGACTGTACCCGCGCCGGGCGATCGCCGGTGTCTTCCCGCGCAACGGTGCCCATAGCCTCCACAAGGCCATGATGGTCAAATTCGCGCGCCGGACGTTCGGCAACGACGCGGCCGTCCTTCATGACGATGATGCGGTCGGCGGTTTCGAGGATCTCGTGCAGGATATGCGAGATGAAGATGACGGAGCCGCCGGCGGCGACGAAGCGGCGGACATGATCCAGCATCTGGCGGGCGAGGCTGGCGTCGAGCGACGAGGTCGGTTCATCGAGGATCACCAGCCGCGGCGCAATGCCGGCGTCGGAAAAGGCCATTGATATCTCGACCATCTGCCGTTCGGCGATCGAAAGGTCGCCGACGGCGCGGCCGCTGTCGATGCCATGGCCAGGAAAGACGGCGTCGAGGCTTTTCTCGATGATCCTTGCCGCCCGCCTGCGCCAGCCGAAACCGCCGAGATGGCGGTGCATGATGCGCGTATTTTCTGCGATGGAGAGGTTGGGGCAGAGGGACAGTTCCTGGAAGACGCAGCGCACGCCGCGAGCGCGCGCGGCGTTGATGCCGTAACGCTCCAGCCGCTCGCCATCGCTTGCCACGCTTCCTTCATGCGGCGTCAGCCCGCCATTGATCACGCTGACGATCGTCGATTTGCCGGCGCCGTTGTGGCCGACCAGGCCGACGCACTCGCCCGGCATGACGCGGAGCGTGACGCCGTCGAGTGCCCTGACGGCGCCGAAGCTCACCTTGGCGTCATCGACGGCGATCACCGCCTTCAAAACGTCATCCATGCTTGCCCGCCACACCTGATCGCAAGGAATGCCGCGCAGCCATTTGCGGCCGCGCGGCAATCGCCGGGAGATTACTTTGCCGACTCGATGACCTTGATCGCGTCCGCCTGTGTGTACTCGACGTTGGCGACGCCGCCGGCCTGGGTATTGGCGAGGTTGGTTTCGAGATTGTCCTGGTCAATCCGCAGGAAGGGCACGACAAGATCCTTCTTGACCTGCTTGCCGTCGAGGATCTGCTGGGCCACCCAGAAAGCGAGCGTCGAGACGCCGGGCGCGATGGACACGGACATCGTCTCGTAGCCTTTGGCGTCCTTCTGCTCCTTCCACCACTTCAATTCATCTTCGCGGTTCCCCATGATGATGATCGGCATCTTCCTGTCGGTCGCGGCAATCGCCTGTGCGGCGCCATAACCATCGCCACCCTGCGTCACCACGCCGACCACGTCGGGCAGGCTCGGCAGGATGCCCGCAACAGCCTTCTGCGCCACGTCCTGCGCCCAGTCGCCATGCACGGAGCCGACAATCTTGAACTGCGGGAACTGCTTGACGCCTTCGTGGATGCCGGCCGAGATCTCGTCATCGACGAAGACGCCGGCAAGGCCGCGGATCTCGAGCAGATTGCCGCCCTCTGGGAGTTTCTTCGACAGATACTCCACTTCGCTGCGTCCCATTTCCTTGAAATTGACGGCGATGCGCCAGGCGCAGGGTTCGGTGACGATGCCGTCGAAGGAAACGACGGTGATGCCGGCGTCGCAGGCTTCCTTGACCGCGCCGTTCAGCGCCGTCGGCGAGGCGGCGTTCAGCACGATCGCGTCATAACCCTGCAGGATCATGTTCTGGATTTGCGCCGCCTGTTCCGTCGCCTGGTTTTCGGCGGTGGTGAAGGGATCGGCTGCAGCAACGACGCCTGATTTTACGGCCTCGCCCGTCACCTTGCCCCAGCTCGTCAGCATGGCCTGACGCCACGAGTTGCCGGCATAGTTGTTGGAAAGGGCAATCTTCTTGCCCGAGGTATCGGCAAAGGCAGAAACGGGCATCGCGGCGCAAGCAACAGCGGCCGATGCCAGAAGCATCTTACGAATTGTCATGTCTTCCTCCCTCATGATCGCGCCGGTCGGCCGATCGCTTCACTCCCGTTGGACGCAAGGGTCCGAGTGAAAATTGTTCTTGCACTGAGCTTCCTCCTCTCAGTAAGGGCAGGATGGGGGAGATCGGCAGGCCTGTACAGGGGCAAGGCGGCAAGTCGTTTGCGGGTTTTGCGCAATAAGCTGCGGGTTTACGCAAGACGGCGGCGTTTCCGCGGCGCTTACTGGGAAAGGATCATGGCAGGTTGAGGAGCCTGTCGTGACGGGGAGGAACTGACAATGCTGCAACTTGCACCCGCAGCCCTGTTCGACCATTATCTCGGCATTTCCCGGCTTCTCGCCGGCCAGCTCGATTTCCGCTCGGCGATCCGCTCCGTCGCGGCCGAGGTCGCCCATATCATCCCGCACGATCATCTCGACGTCTGCGTGCTGCTTGAGGGCGGCAACTACCACACGGCCTATGAGACCGGCATCGAGACTGCCTGGGGCGAAATCGCGGGCGCGCCGGTGGTCAACAGCCCCATTCGTTCGCTGCTGCGGGGCGAGGTCGACTTTCTGCTTGCCGACGATGCCATGACGGATCCGCGCTTCCATTTCGAGGGCGCGTTCAAGCGTCCGATCGTCGAACAGTCTCTGAGAAGCCGCCTGCATGTCCCGATGAAGGTGCAGGGCACGATCATCGCAGCGCTGTCCTGCTCGTCTCACAAAGCGGGCGTCTATACGATGGAGGATATCGAGCGCGCCCGCATCATCGCCGATCTGCTGACGCCCTATTTCTTCGCGCTGCAGACTGCCGAACAGGCGCAACGCTCGGCGATCGTGGAGGCGGAGGCCCGCGCCCGTGAGGAGGGATTGCGGCAAGGCGCCCTGAAACTAACGGAAGCACTGGAGCAGGAGCGTCAGAGGATCGGCATGGACCTTCACGACCAGACGCTTGCCGACCTGACGCGGCTGGCGCGCCGGATTGATCGGCTGTCGCGCAATGGCGAGGTGACGGCCGAGGCGCTGGAGCCTGTTTCACGATCGCTGCAGCACTGCATGCAGGATCTGCGGCAGATCATCGAGCAGGCCAAACCCTCCGTTCTCCAGCTCTTCGGCCTCGCCCAGGCAATCGAGCATCATCTCGACCGATCGACGCGCGATACCGGATCGGCGATCGAATGGGGCCTGGCCGATGAGACGAATGGCGCGCTGGAGCAGCTGGAACCGACCGTCAGCGTCGCCTTGTTCCGGATCGCCCAGGAGGCGATCAACAATGCCGTGCGCCACGCCGCGCCCCTGGCCATCATGGTGCGGCTCGAGGCGGACAAGGAACAGCTGTCGATCGAAATTTCCGACGACGGGACAGGGCTCTCCAAGGTCCGGGGACGGATCGGCGGCGGCATCGACAATATGAAAACCCGCGCCCGGCTGATCTCGGCGCGTTTTACGACGGGACCCGGCCACAACAACCGAGGAACCGCGGTCCGCGTCGTGCTGCCGCTAGAACAGGATGATTTTAGGCCCGGTCGGCCTAAAATCTGAATCCTGTTCTAAATTAAAGAGTTAGAGCATGATGTCGTCGAAAACCGCTCACACTTTTCGGCATCATGCTCTAGCGCCGAACGGGCCGGCGGGCGAACCAAACTGAGGAGCAAGGCGAAATGAAGGTTCTGATCGTCGAGGACGACCCGCTGCACCGGTCCTATCTGCACGAGGCGGTCAATGCCGCCCTGCCGGAATGCGATACGGTGATCGAGGCGGAGAATGGGACCGCCGGCGAAAAGCTCGCCCGCGACCATAAGTCGGCGCATATCGTCATGGACCTGCAGATGGCCAATAGAAACGGCATAGAAGCGGCGCGAACGATCTGGAAGGAGCGGCCGGAAACACGCATCCTGTTCTGGTCGAATTATTCGGACGAAGCCTATGTGCGCGGCGTCTCGCGCATCGTGCCGGATGGCGCGGCCTATGGCTATGTCCTGAAATCGGCTTCCGACGAGCGGCTGAAGCTTGCGCTGCGTTCGATCTTTATAGAGAGCCAATGCGTCATCGACCGCGAAGTGCGGGGACTGCAGCAGAAGAGCCTCGGCCAGACGAACGGCTTCACCGACTCCGAGTACGAGATCCTCGTCGATATCGCGCTCGGCCTGACCGACCGTGCTATCGCCAAACGCCGTGGCCTGTCGCTGCGCAGCGTGCAGAACCGGCTGCAGCAGCTCTATGACAAGCTCGACGTCTATCAGACCGCCGGCGACGATCACGAAGACGGCCGCTTCAACCTGCGCGCCCGCGCCGTGACCGTCGCGTTGTTACGCAAGCTACTGAATTACAGCGCATTGGAACGGGCCGAGGCAGAGCTGCAGGAGTGGCTTGACGGAAAATAGCCGGGGGCGGGGCCTTCGGCTCGAGCGCAGGCCCCTTTGGGCAAACTCAGCGGCCGTTTTCTTTTCGCCAGGCCTCATATTTCTGCCGATGTTCGTCCTTGGTGCAGGGGTAAAGGCCGATGATTGTTTCGCCGGCCTTCACCTGCTCGAGAACGAAGTCCTCGTAGCTTTCCATATTCGCGCATTCATCCGCGAGTTCATCAGCCAGATGGGCCGGGATGACCATGACGCCGTCGCGGTCGCCGACCAGGACGTCGCCGGGAAATACGGCAACATCGCCGCAGGAAATCGGCACGTTGATGTCAAGCGCTTCGTGCAAGGTGAGATTGGTCGGGGCCGACGGCTTGGCGTAATAGGCCGGCATGTCAAGCGCTCCGATCCCTTCAGCATCGCGAAAACCGCCGTCGGAGACGACGCCCGCCGCGCCGCGGAGCGCCAGCCGGGTGATCAGGATGGAACCCGCCGTCGCCGCCCTTGCGTCCTTGCGCGCGTCCATCACCAGCACCTGCCCTGGAGGGCATGTCTCCATCGCGACTCTCTGCGGGTGATTTGGGTTCTGAAAAACCGTGATCGGATTGCGATCTTCACGGGCGGGAATATAGCGCAGCGTGAATGCCTGTCCGACCATCACCTCCGCCTTAGGCGCCACCGGCACGACCCCCTGGATGAACTGGTTTCGAAGGCCGCGCTTGAAGAGGGCGGTGGCGATCGATGCGGTGGAGATCTTCTTGAACTTCGCCCGGGTAGCGTCGCTCAGCACGTAATCGGTCATGCTCATTCCTCCCTCAATAAATATCCGGTTCGCCGGCGCTTTTGCCGAAACCCGTTTCAAGAAAATCGAAGTCACAGCCCTGGTCGGCCTGGGTAACGTGGCGGGAGAACATCCAGCCATACCCCCGCTGGAAATGCGGCTCCGGCGCCTTCCAAGCGTCGCGGCGGCGGACGAGTTCGGCCTCGTCCACCAGCATGTCGAGCCGGCGGTTGGGCAGGTCGAGGCGCACGATGTCACCGGTTCTCAGCAGCGCCAGAGGTCCGCCGATATAGCTCTCCGGCGATACATGCAGAATGCAGGCGCCGTAGGAGGTGCCGGACATGCGGGCGTCGGAAATGCGCAGCATGTCGCGATGCCCCTGTTTGATCAGCGCCTTCGGGATCGGCAGCATGCCCCATTCCGGAAAGCCGGGACCGCCGAGCGGCCCGGCATTGCGCAGCACGAGGACGTGGTCGGGCGTGACGTCGAGGTTTTCGTCATCGATCGCCTTCTTCATCTCGGGATAGCTGTCGAAGACCAGCGCCGGCCCTTGATGCACATGAAATCTCGGATCGCAGGCCGCCGGCTTCATCACCGCGCCGTTCGGGCAGAGATTGCCGCGCAGGACGGCGAGCGATCCCTCGTGATAGACCGGATTCGAAAGCGGCCGGATGACATCGTCGTTATAGACCTCGGCACCGATCAGGTTTTCGCCCATGGTCTTACCGGTGACGGTCAAAGCCGTCAGGTCCAGCCGGTCCTCGAGCTGTTTCATCAGCGCCCGCAACCCGCCCGCGTAGAAGAAATCCTCCATCAGATAGTCTTTTCCCGAGGGGCGGACATTGGCGATGAGCGGCGTCACCCGCCCCAGCAGGTCGAGATCGTCGAGCGTCAGGTTGATGCCGGCGCGCCTGGCCATCGCGATCAGATGGACGACGGCGTTGGTGGAGCAGCCGGTGGCCATGGCGACGATCGCCGCGTTGCGGCATGCCGCTTCCGTGACGATCCGCTCGGGCGTCAGATCTTCCCAGACCATCTCGACGGCGCGGCGGCCGCAGGCGGCCGACATCCGCTGGTGGTTGGCATCAACGGCAGGAATGGACGAGGCGCCAGGCAGCGTCAGCCCCATCGCATCGGCAATCGCCGTCATGGTGCTGGCGGTGCCCATCGTCATGCAGGTGCCGGCCGAGCGGGCGATGCCGCCCTGAACGCCGAGCCACTCGGCATCGGTAATGTTGCCGGCACGGCGCTCGTCCCAATATTTCCACGCATCCGAGCCGGAGCCGAGGATTTTGCCGGCGTAATTGCCGCGCAGCATCGGCCCGGCCGGCAGGTAGATCATCGGCGCGCCGGCCGACAGCGCCCCCATGACGAGGCCGGGCGTAGTCTTGTCGCAGCCGCCCATCAGCACGACACCGTCGAGCGGATGCGAGCGGATCGTCTCCTCCGTCTCCATCGCCAGCATGTTGCGGTAGAGCATGGAGGTCGGCTTCGTGAAGCTTTCGTCGACCGACAGCGACGGCATTTCAACCGGGAAGCCGCCGGCCTGCGAGACGCCGCGCTTCACATCCTGCACACGCTCCTTGAAGTGGGAATGGCAGGTATTGAGCTCGGACCAGGTGTTGAGGATGCCGATGATCGGCTTGCCGCGAAAATCCTCCTCGGCATAACCGAGCTGCATCATGCGCGAGCGGTGGCCGAAGCTGCGCAGATCATCAGGCGCAAACCACCGCGCGCTACGCAAGGTTTCCGGGGCTTTTCTATGTGTCATGAGGATACCTTCTCGGGATGGGAAAGCCGTATTCGCGGCTATTCCTTCATTCCCCATTTCTGGATGGTGTGGCGCTCGATCGTCTGGAAGACCAGGTTTTCGACGATCAGGCCGATGATGATCACGGTCAAGAGGCCAGCGAAGACTGCCGGAATATCGAGAAGGTTGCGGTTCTCGAAGATGAACCAACCAAGCCCTCCTTGGCCCGAGGAGACGCCGAAGACGAGCTCGGCGGCAATCAGCGTGCGCCAGGCGAAGGCCCAGCCGATCTTCAGGCCTGTGAGAATGGAAGGGAAGGCGGCAGGCACGAGGATCCGCAGCACATAGGAAATGCCCGTCAGTCCGTAGTTCGCGCCGACCATGCGCAAGGTGCGCGAGACCCCGAGGAAACCGGAATGGGTATTCAGCGCCACCGCCCAGAGAACCGAATGCACGAGCACGAAGACCAGGCTGGAGGCGCCGAGGCCGAACCAGATCAGCGCCAGCGGCAGAAGCGATATGGCCGGCAACGGATTGAACATCGCCGTCATCGTTTCGAGAAAATCCGTGCCGATGCGGGTGTTGATGGCGAGCACGGTCAGGAGTGCGGCGAGCACCGTGCCGAGCGCGTATCCCATGAATAGGATCTGCAGCGTCGTCCAGATGCGGGCCGGCAGCGTGCCGTCGGCGAAACGGTCGATCAGCGTGATGATCGTGTCGCTGAGCGTCGGGAACAGAAGGGGATTGTCGAGATAGGAGGCATAAACCTGCCAGACGATCGCCAGTGTGACGATCAGCAATGTCTTGCGCAATGCGCCGATCCCCCAGAGCGTTTCGAATGCACTGAGCCTCTGTTCGACCGGCTTGACATTGTCGTAGGGCTTGGCAGCCTCGACATCGGTCGCAAGAATGATGTTTGCGGACAACATGGCTTTATTCCTTGTGGCCGGGTTCCGAGGAGAACAGCAGGTTATGGATGTCACGCTCGAGGACTGCGGCGCTGCCGTCTTCGTGGCTGACCTTGTCGACATCCACCACTTCCGCCTTGACCCTGCCCGGATGCGGCGACAGAAGCAGGATCCGGTTCGAGATCTTGATCGCTTCGGCGATCGAATGGGTGACAAAGATGACGGTAAACTTGGTGTCTTCCCAAAGCTGGAGCAGCTCGTCCTGCATCTGCCGGCGGGTGAGGGCGTCGAGCGCGGCGAAAGGCTCGTCCATCAGCAGGATATCCGGCTGCATCGCCATGCCGCGGGCGATCGCGACGCGCTGCTTCATGCCGCCGGACAGCGTGTGTGGGTAGCTGTCGACGGCGCGGGTCAGCTTCACCTTGTCAATATACTCGCGCGCCAATGCTTCGGCTTCGCCCTTCGGCAGCTTGCGGGCGACCAGCAGTGGGAACATGACGTTCTCGAGCACCGTTTTCCAGGGCATCAGCTGGTCGAACTCCTGGAAGACCATCATGCGGTCGGGCCCCGGACACTTCACCTGGCGCCCGTTGATATGGATCGAGCCTGCCGACGGCGTCATGTAGCCGCCGACGGCTTTGAGAAGCGTTGACTTGCCGCAGCCGGACGGACCGAGCAGCACGAACCTGTCGGATTGGCGGACGGAGAAACTGACGCCCTCGGTGGCGGTGACCAAGAGATTCGGGGTCTTGTAGCGCAGCGTCACATTGTCGACCTTGAGGAGGGGCTCTCTCTCGGCCGCCGGTGCGGTCTCGTTGCCGGTGCGGGCAATGGCCTGAAGCATTGGAATTACTCCTTGAAGAGGGGGAGCGGCGGCTCTGAAGCACCGCTCCCGGGGGCCGTCAATTGCCGTTGAGATAGGCGGAGTCGGCCAGGTAATAGTCGGTCCAGGCCTTCGGCATGGTCTTGAGCGTACCGATCTTGTGCAGATGCTCGGCGAACTTCATCGTGCCCTGCGGGTCGGTGCGCCATTCATCCATGCCCGGCTCCTTCAACATGGCGAGCAGATCATCGAGGCTGGTCTTGTCGCCCGACACCGTCTTGTAGGCTTCAAGGGCTGCCTTGGGGTCCTTCTTGATGAAGGCGACCGCTTCTTCCGTCGCCTCGCGCAGCGCCTTGACGATCTTCGGGTTGGCGTCGGCGAATGTCGTGGTGGTGAAGAAGGTCGCCTGCGTCAGCGCACCTCCCAGGATCTCCTTGGAATCGGTCACCCTGTGCACGCCCTGCTGCTTCAGCTCGATATATTGGAAAGGCGGCGCTGCGAAATGGTTCTTCACTTCGTGGTTCGGGTTGGCGATTGCCGCAACCGCGTCCGGATGTCCGAGCTGAACGGTGTTGGGATCGAATGTCTTGACCTTGTCCTCACCGAACATCTTCGCCGCCGCCATCTGCAGCAGGATGGCCTGGGTGGACACTCCGACGGTCGGCACGGCGATCTTGTCGGACGGCGTGATGTCCTTCAGCGACTTGATGCGCGGATCATTGCTGACCATGATTACCGGCTGCGCGGAGCTGGTGATGATCCCCTTCACCTTTCCCCTGGTGCGATCCCAGAGCAGAAGCAGGTTGCCGGTGCCGGTATTGACGATGTCGACGTTGCCGGCCAGCAAGGCATCGGTCTGAGCGCCGCCGCCGCTGAAGGTCCGCCATTCGACAGTCACATCAGCCACACCATCGGCGGCCGCGTGCTTTTCGATCAGCTTCTGCGTCTCCATGACATGGCTGGCGAGATAGAGGATGCCCGGCTGACGGGTGATCGAAATAGCGGTCTTCTCCTGCGCCTGGCTGGCCGAAGCAAGGCCGAGCGTGACGGCCGCGGCCACAAGACAATGTTTCAGAATTTGCATCTGGTCCTCCCAAAGGATGCGGGCCTCAGCCCTCTGCCGCCTTTCCCGAGGCGGATTTCATCATTGAAGCACTAATGCATCAGTGCATCAACCCAAAAAATGTGATTTAGTCGATTTGCACGACGCGAAAACAGGGCAGGGACATGAGCGGAATGGTTCGGGAAAGCCAGTTGGATCGGTCACGACAGGTGGCGCTGCAGATCCACGAGATATTGCGAGCAAGGATACTGACGGTGGAGCTTGCGCCGGGGACGGTCCTGTCGCGCGCCTCGCTGCAGCTGGAATTCGGGGTGAGCCAGACCCCTGTGCGCGATGCCTTGATGCGGCTTCAGGAGGAAGGACTTGTCGAAGTCTATCCGCAATATGCGACGGTGGTCGCCAAGATCGACACCGACCATGCGCGGCAGGCGCAGTTTCTGCGACTATCGATCGAGCTTGAGGCCGTGCGGCGGCTGACCGAGGAGTCGCCGGGCGAGACGGCGGCGGAACTGCGCGAGATCCTGGCGCGGCAGAAGGCAGTTGGATCTCCGGAAACCTATGACACCTTCGACGACATTGACCGCGATTTTCACCGGAAGCTCTACGAGAGGGCGGGCATATTGCAGCTTTGGGCCAATGTCCGGCGCCAGAGCGTGCATCTCGACCGGTTGCGGCGCCTCAACCTCCCGATGCCGGGCAAGATGCAGACGGTCCTGGCCGACCACGAAGCAATCGTCGACGCCATCGCGTCGGGTAAGCCTGAAGCAGCGACGGCGGCGCTCAGAAAACATCTATCGGGCACGCTGTCGATCATCGATGTGATCCGGGCCCAATACCCGAATTATATTCGCGGCTGACGTTCGAACGACGTCGGCGTGGCGAAAGAGGCTATGCTCGCGCAGCCTTGCGAAAACCCGGATCGCCCGCGGATCGAGGAGCCAACTGATCCTCAAGCCTGGTCAGACAGGAATGCGTTAGCGCACTCCCAGTTCGCGATGCGACCGGCGGAGTTTTGCCGGCGTGACGTGATAGGTTCGCCGGAACCAGTTCACCAGATGGGCGCAATCTGTAAATCCGCATTCATAGGCGATCTGCGCGATAGATCGGTCGCTGTTGAGCACCATCCATTTCGCCGCCTTCAGGCGCATCCGGCGCCAATATTCGCCTGGAGCGACCTGCAGATGTTTCTGGAAAAGCCGGGAAAGCTCTCGTTCCGATGTACCGACGCCGGCTGCGATATCGGCAAGCGAACAGAGCTCGTACATTTTCTGCCGCATCAGCCCTATCGCATTCGTAACGCGGCGATCCCCGCACTTCATACCGAGATCCGGCTCTTCGATTGCCCCTTCTCTGTCGAAACCATGATCACCGAGAAGATAGTGAAACGCCTTGTCCGCACGGGACTCGCCACAGGCATTCGACACCAGATACATTGCGAGCTTGATCGACGCCAATCCGCCGGGACAGGTTATGATATTTCCGTCTACCACGACGGGCCGGTCGGTAACGGGGGTGATGTCGGGAAAGGTCTGGCGCAACAGTCCCGCCAGCGTGAAATGAACCGCGCATCTTTTTTCGGCAAGCAGGCCGGCCTCGGCGAGCACGAAACTTCCCGAGCAGTTGCCGGCCACCGGCACGCCTTGGCGCACGGCATCGGTCACGAAGGCGTAGAGTTCCGGCGGGATCCTGTGGTCGGCGTGGAGAATGCCTCCATGCACGACGATGAAGTCATAATCGCCAGGATCCCCGTACGTCCTGCCCGGCGTCAGCTCCAGGCCGCAACTTGACCGTATCGGATCGAGATTATGCGACAGCAGCTCCCAGTCACAGTAGATGCGCCGGCTGAAATCGCCTTCATCACCCGCCAGCCGGAGAAAATCCGTGAAGCAGGCAAGCGGCATCAGGGTGAAGTTCGGCGTCGCCACGATCCCACCCTGAGCGGCGCGGCGATGTCAGGCGGCGGCTTGCTTGGCCCTGATCGGGAATAATCGCGCTGCAGATGAAGGTCCTCCAGGCCATCGAAATTGTCCTAAACGTACAATACCGCGGCGGCCAAGACAAATACCATCGATTTGCGTTGGGAGGCGCGGCGCCGAAGCCCGGAAAACCGGCCCTCCCCACCAAGCACACATGTCAAAAGCGCAAAAGGGGAACATGATGAAGAATCTTCTCGCAGTCTCGACGGTCGCGCTGATCGCCGGCATCGCATCCAACGCCAGCGCCGCTTGCGGCACGGTCAGTGTCGCCAATATGAACTGGCAAAGCGGCGAACTTCTCGCTCACGTCGATAAGTTCATTCTCGAGCATGGTTTCGGCTGCCAGGTGGAGTTCGTTCCCGGCGACACGGTGCCGACGATCACCTCGATGGTGGAAAAAGGACAGCCGGACATTGCCGGCGAGGCCTGGGTCGACCTTGTCCCGGAGATCGTCAAGCGCGGCGTCGACGAGGGCAGAATTGTAAATATCGGACCAGCTTTGTCCGATGGCGGCATCCAGGGCTGGTATATACCGAAATTCATCGTCGACGCCCATCCCGAGATCAAGACGGTCGATGACGCCTTCGCACATCCGGAGCTTTTCCCAGCGCCCGAGAACACGTCGAAGGGAGCGGTCTTCAACGGTCCGACAGGATCGGGCGGCTCGGTCGTCAGCGCCCAGCTTTTCAAGGCCTATGGCGGCGAAGCCAAGGGCTTCGACCTCGTCGATCCCGGAACCCAGGCCGGCCTCGACGGCGCCATGGCGCGCGCCTATGAACATAAAGAAGGATGGATGGGTTATTACTGGTCGCCGACCGCCCTTCTCGGGAAGTATTCCATGGTCCGCCTGGAAGCGGGCGTTCCGCATGATGCGGCGGAGTGGAAGCGCTGCAACACCGCTTCGGACTGTCCCGATCCCAAGAAGAACGAGTGGCCGAAGGACCATGTCGTAACACTTGTGTCTGAGAAACTGGCAGCGAGCGGCAATGCCGGCGTCATGGACTATCTCCGCAAGAGATCATGGGACAATCAGACCGTCAGTTCGGTCATGTCCTGGATGACCGATACCCAGGCGGGCGGTGAAGACGGCGCCGTCCACTTTTTCAAAGAGCATCCGGAGATCTGGAAGTCGTGGCTGAGCGCCGACGTGGCGGAAAAAATCACCGCCGCTCTGTAAATTATAAAAGGCGCGGGCCGGCGAGGCCCGCGCACCCCGCCAGCAGACCGTGAAAGCCGCCAGGATTCAAGATGACGACCTCCTTTCCAAAGACCTTCTCCGAGATCACACTTGCCGGCCACAGGCTGCGCAACAGGATCGTATTCGGCGCCCACACGGCAAACATGTCGGTGAACGGGCTGCCGGGCGATCAGACGATCGCCTATTACGTCGAGCGGGCGATCGGCGGGGCGGCGATGATCGTCGTCGAGCCGATGCCTGTGCACCCCGCCACCGTGCTGACGCGCGGCAATTTCCGGACATCGGACGATTCCGTCATCCCGGCATTCCGGAAGTTGACCGAAAATGTGAAGCAGCATGGCGCTGTCGTCGTCCAGCAGCTTTATCATGTCGGCAGCCACGGGGATTCCGACCTTTCCTTTCATGCCCATTGGTCGCCTTCGGGAGGACCAAGCTATCACGACAGCGACGGCTCGCACGCAATGACGGAGCGTGAGATCGAGGAAACCATTGACGCCTTCGTCAAGGCGGCGCTGCGCTGTCGGGCGGCCGGCTTCCACGGCGTCGAGGTCTGGGCCGCCTATGGCGGTCTGCTCGATCAGTTCTGGACGCCGTTCTATAACCGCCGCGAGGATCGCTGGGGCGGCAGCCTCGAGAACAGGACAAGATTCTCCAGGGAAATCCTCGGCCGTATCCGACAGGCCTGCGGTCCTGATTTCATCATCGGACTGACCGTCAGCGACGAGCCGGGCTGTCCGACGGCCTTGAATCGCGAGCAGTTGACGGAGATCGTTGCCGGCTTGGACGAACAGAGGCTGATCGACTACGTGACCTGCGGCTCGGGCGGATATTTCGATTATGGCAGCCTGATGCCGACCTTTCTTTATCCGGAGCGATTGGGTGTCGAGCTGTCGGCGCGCCTGAAGCAGGTCGTGAGCCATGCGCTGGTCACAGCGGAAAGCCATATTCGAACACCTGAAAACGCGGAAATCACGCTGGGAGAGGGGGCAGCCGATCTGGTGTCCATCGTCCGCGGTCAGATCGCCGACCCCCACCTTGCCAACAAGGCGCGCCTGGGAACGCCCGAGGATATTCGCGGCTGTCTGTCCTGCAATCAGATGTGCTGGGGCCGGCGGTCGCGCGACTATTGGATCAGCTGCCTGATCAACCCTTCCGTCGGGCGTGAGGCCGAATGGGGAGGCGACCGGTTCGAACCTGTCGAAAATCCCCAATCCGTGCTGGTCGTGGGAGGAGGGCCGGCCGGATTGGAAGCTGCGCGTGTGGCCGCCGAAAGGGGCCATCGGGTTATCCTTGCGGAAGCCTCGGACCGGCTCGGCGGCGCATTCCGCCTGGCCGGCGAGCAGCCGCGGCGGGCGCAGATACTGGACCTCATTCGCTGGTACGAAACCCGCTTCGAAAAACTCGGCGTTGATGTCCGCTTCAACAGCTATATCGAGGGAAGCGACGTCGCCGAGATCGGTAGCGACGTGGTGATCCTGGCAACCGGATCGCTGCCGCAGGATTCCGGCTTCCAGAAGGCCCTGCCTGATCGCCCGTCACTCGACGGGATCAAACAAGGAAACGTCTTCTCGGCCGAAAGCGTCATGGCCCGTCAGGCAAGGCTCGGCAAGCGTGTCGTCGTCATCGACGAAACCGGCGGCTGGAAGGGCTGCGGCACCGCCTGGAAGCTTGCCGAGCAGGGGCACGAAGTCGTGCTCGTCACGCCGGACGCGGTCATCGGAAAGGAACTGCAGCGCACATCCGCCGACGTTCCACTGCGCCGGACGCTCAGCATGCTCGGTGTTCAGTTCCGAACGGAAACCAGCATAGAGAGCTGGCAGGGCAACGCCACAATCCTCGTTTCCCATCTGACCGGGAAGCGGGAGGCGATCGAAGCTGACAGCCTCGTCTTCTCCACGACCAATGCTGCAGCCAACTGGCTCGCTTTGGAACTGGCCGAGCTCGGCATTCCCTTCACCGAGATCGGAGACGGCGTGGCGCCAAGGCAGGCGCCCTACGCATTTTATGAAGGCCGGCGCGCCGGCATGGCGATCGGTGCCGCCGACCCGCAGCCGGCAGGCTCAGCCGCTCGTCGATCCCATGAACCGCCGAATATAGTTTGATCCCCTCGGTCGCGCTTGCACTGCGACCGGAAGCCATGCAGACGATCAAAAACAGCTTGACATATGCGACTGGGTAGCATTCTTTTTGACGTGAAGGAGATCCTCATGAGCGTAAAATCATCGATCTCGCTGACCGAGCAACAGGATGCCTTTGCGCGATCGCTTGTCGATAATGGGCGGTATTCGAGCTTGAGTTCGGTCCTACAGCAAGGTTTGGAGCTTCTCAGGCAAAAGACGGAGGCCGAGGCCGCAGAGACGGAAGCTTTGCGGGAACTGATCCGACGGCGGTTGAATGGCCCCGCGCTATCGGATGAAGCCATGGCGGACGCGGTCGACGAGATGATCGACCGGAAACGGCGAGCTCTTCGTGTGGAGACTTGAATACTCCCGCGAAGCGGAGCGGGATTTTGAACTCATTTTCGATCACCTCTTCGCGGCTTACAGCGATCTCGGCGATGATGCGGACGAAGCCCTGGAGCGAGCGGCCGGGCGAATTCGCGAGTTGCGCTCGTCGGTTCAGCGGTTGATTGAAACGCCCCCCATCGGAACGTCGCGACCCGATATCTATCCGGGCATCCGTTTTTTGCGGCGGGACAAGGCCGTAATTTGGTTCCTGCCGAAGGAGGACCGCCAGACGATCGTCGTTGCGGCCATCTTCTTCGGCGCGCAGGACCATGTCCGGCACATGCTGAGGCGGTTGCTCGAGAGCTAAAGCCGGCACCATGTTCGAGGTTGAGAAAAGGCTGCCGGTCTAGGACGCAATGTTCGACTTGTCCTCGAGACGGAGCACGGCGGCCTCAGAAAACATCTATCCGGCACGCTATCGATCATCGATGTGATCCGAGCCCAATATCCGAATTATATTCGCGGCTGAAGTTCGAACAATCGGCCCCGCTATCGCAGGCTTTCAAGAGGCAATGCTCCCGCAATCTGGCGGAAGCTATGCCGCTATCCGCCGAAGCGGACCCGCCCGTTGATGCAGGAAGCATATCGACCATTGCATCGCCCACAGGAAGGAATCATTCCGGATGCCTTTCAAATACCTCCACTCGTGCAGAGGATGAGATTTCCAGTCGATCGGGGTCTATGTTCACGTAGCCGCGGCGGGTTCCACAAACCGCTCCGCCATCGGCGAATATCTCGACGATTCCGCGGTCATGAAACAGACGAAGGTCCTTCCCGCCGCCAAGCTCCGCCACGTATTGGATCGAGCCATCGTCCTGGGCGAGCCGGATCGAAAGAATACCGTCGGCGACTCCCACCTCGAAAGCAAGTTCGCCGCCCACCGTCGCGACAAGCCTGCTGCCCTGCAGCGAGCCGGAAAGCCGGATCTCGATCGGACCGCCGGGCAGTGAGTAGCCGCCGATTTGGCCCGCGGCGAGGGGGATGGCGACATAGTGCTCGTCGACCTCGATCGCCGGCAGCATGCATATCTTCTTCTTGTCTTCACTAAGAGTTAGAACGCGGGGCAAGGACATTTCGCCGGAATAGGCTGAACCGTCCGGCTTGCGGTATTCCCAGTTGAAAAGCCATGCAAAGGCGATCTGCCGCCCTTCGGCTTCAAAACTCTGCATCGCGTAATAGTCAGTCCCGAAATCCACCAGTTGCAGCTCGGGCGTATCGGGCACAAAGCGATCGTCGATAAACTCGCCGATCAGGGCGTAGAGGAGATTGTGGCGCCGTGTCGTTGGTTCGATATGGCCCACAAAGCCCATAACCAGAACCCACTTGTCCTCCAGCCGAAAGAAGTCAGGGCATTCCACTGCCCGGGCGCCTTCCTCGCGGAAATTGACGGACGCGCGGTAAAGCAGCCCCAGATACTGCCATTCGAGTCCATCGTCGGAGCCATAAAGCAGCACAGCCGGATCGTCATAAATTGATGCCCCAAGGATCATCCGATAGGCGTTGGCTGCGTCGTCCCACCAGACTTTAGGATCTCGGAAATCATGCTGCACGCCTTCCGGACGGATCTCCAGCACGGTCGCGATCCGCTCGGCGTTGATGAGGTCGCGGCCTGGTTCGGCGATCTTCTGGACTTCGCGGTAATCCGCGAAGAGATCGTAGGCGGGCAGGCGCTCCGTATAATAGAACTTTATCTTTCCGTCCCGATCCCTGAACGCGCTCCCCGAGAACGCGCCACCGGTCGCACCGAGGCGGGCGAGATTCTGTTCCGGTCGCAAGAAGACCGGCATGTGAAGCCACGCACATAGGTCGTGGCTGGTCGCATGCCCCCAATGCATCGGTCCCCAATCCGTGCCGCCGGGGTGGAACTGGTAGAACAGATGCCAGACATCGCCGATCTTGCACAACCCGTTGGGATCATTCATCCAGCCTTTCACCGGCGAGAAGTGCAGGCGTGGCCGTTGCGGGTCGGCTGCACACCAGCTGTCGATTTCGGGTCCGGTGCGCTCCACCAATTGTTCCCCGAATTCCAAAACAGTGATTCCTGTTTTCGAGACTGACCGTGGATCGTAAGCATAGGCCCAGGTGAATTCTGTTCTGCCTTCATCCCATTCGAACTCCACCTCGCCCGCTTCACGATGATGGTAGCTGTAAAATTCCGAAAACTCCGAGAAGCGTTTCACCCCCCACAAGAGCTGGTCACCCTGCAGAATGCGAAATGCGAATTCGTCTGAGCTCGGCTCCTTCGATGTCGCCCAGAATTCAACGCGCGTCCCAAGCGCCAACCGCATTTTCTGCCTTCGCATGCTGTTCCTCCACAAAGTGAATGGTCTCGACCCGATACCGCCCGGGCGCACGGCCGCTATCCCGGCCGCGGCCAGTGACTGAGGTGGCATTTCAGTTTTTCTTTTTTCGCTTGGCGTCCGATCAAGAATGAGGAACGGTCGCGTTCAAGGTCCGAGGCCGGCGATCTGAGCCGGGAGCCGCTGCCGCTACCCTATCGCTGGAGTGGCCCGGAACGCATTCATTGTTCTGTCCAACTGAACCTGTTCGTCACTGCCTGAATCGAGCACTGTGTTCCGTACGGAACCCTCTTGGACCTTCACTGCCGTGACTTCGAGCGTCTCCAAATTGCTCGTTGAAAGCAATGCGCCCACTTGTGTTGAAAAGCAGGCACTTTCTGGTGCATCGCTGCTTTGCGATTTTTCGGTCGTGGCCACGATGTGATTATTGGCGATGTAATTTCCGCTCCCGGAAACCAGGTTGATAATCACAGGCTTTGCGGCGATCGGCTTGATATACTGAGTATCGATCGTTTCCGAGATGTGGTTTGCGATGACCGAGTTGTTGCTCCCGTCAATGCGCAAAAGTCCGAACAAATCATCCAGCCCGTTGTCGTACTTCTGCATCGGCGCCCATGGTTCGCGATCTCGCAACAGGTGGTTTGAGGAGACCAAATTCTCGCAGCTGTTATCGGCGAGAACCAACATTCCGGGATAAAAGGAGTGGAATCTATTTCCTGTGACCGCGGAACGGACGACGCCGGAAAAATAGATGCTGCTGGCTCCTCGAGGGAACACGTTGTTTGAGGATATCAGAACACCCCCATAGTTTTCCGCGAAAATGGAATAGCCCCTGTAGCCGGCTCCCATGAAATTATTCGCTATTCTTGACGCCTGCCCCATGCCTTTCAATTCGATACAGTTGCCGCACTCGGCAATGAAATTGTTATCTATCGCGAGCGCATCTGCATCATGAACAGTCACTCCATGCTCCAGATAGATAAGACCCATCCCGGTTATTCGGAATGAGTCGTTGGCGCTGCCTACATAGATTCCGGTTTTGCCGTTCTTGTATGTATTTTCTGCGTCATGTTGCCCCGAACCATCGTCAATGAAGTGCAGGCCGTCGATGCAGAAGTCGGCAAACTCCACGGAGCTTATGCGAGGATTTCCGGTGCGCTTAACATAAAACGCGGCGCCTGCCGCCTCACCGTCGGCGGTCTCCGGAGATGTGTCGACGAGTACGCGGCTTCCGCCCGGCCATACTTCATGCCAGTGTCTCAGCTCGTTTGCGGGTACGTTGAAACGAATGCTCGAAGACGTAAAGCCATGCCCGGAGCCCACGATCTTCAGATAGCTCACGTCGATAACGACTTGAGTGACAAGTCGGTAATCGCCTGGCGGTATATAGATAACCGCTCCAGGTTTTCCGCCGTCATTCAGATCGGATTCGGGTTGTCCTCTTTTGATATCGGCAATGATGCTGTTGATGACCGCTCCAATATCCTCATAGGGATTCCCTGCGGGATATTTCGTTACATCGAAGCAGTTTTCGCTAGCCATTGTTAATGTCTCCTCGGACATTTCTTACTCCACAGCGAGAGTAGACTGATGGTTGCTCGCAAGGCGCCTGGGGAAATGCGTTCAAGCAGCGCTCTGTTTCTGATCACCAGATGCTGGTGCGGGTGTCAGGCCTAAAGAAGTGAAGTTCTTCCGCATCGACAGCGATGCGCGCAACGTCACCGGCGCGGACTGTGCTCTTCGGAGAAAACCGGGCGACAGCAGCTTTATCGTTGCCGATGTCGGCGATGGCGTCCGGGTCGCCGGCATCCACCCAAGGCGCGTCGATATTCAGATGCACCATGGATTCAGAACCCAGCGCCTCGACAAGAGTGACCGGGGCCGAGATCTCGGCCGAAGAAGGTCGGATTGCGGCGTCGTTCATGTGCTCGGGCCGGATACCGACAATGACCTGACGGTTAGACGCACCGTTGAGCGAGGGGCGATATTCGAAAACCCGATCAGGGATTTCGAAACTGTTGTTGCCCAGGGTCAGCGTCCTGCCATTCAGAACGGCCTCGTACAAGTTCATCGAGGGCGATCCGATAAAGGCGGCGACAAAGACGTTGTCAGGGCGATTGTACAGGTTTTGCGGTGTGTCGACTTGCTGCAGCACGCCGCCTTTCATGACAGCGACGCGATCACCCATCGTCATCGCCTCGACTTGGTCGTGGGTCACATAGATCGTGGTGACATTCAGTTTTCTTTGCAGGCTGGCAATCTCGGCCCGCATCTGCACGCGCAGCTTGGCATCGAGGTTCGACAATGGTTCATCCATCAGGAAGGCTGCCGGCTTGCGGACGATCGCCCGCCCCATGGCGACGCGCTGGCGCTGTCCGCCGGAGAGAAGCGCCGGCTTACGGTCGAGCAATGTCGTCAATTCGAGAATGCGCGCCGCCTCGTTCACGCGGCTGTCGATCTCAGCCTTGGGCAGTCCGGCCATCAGCAACGGAAAGGCGATGTTTTCGCGCACCGTCTTATGCGGATAGAGCGCGTAGGATTGGAAGACCATGGCAATGTCGCGGTCTTTGGGATCTACATCGTTTACGACCCGGCCACCGATCTTGAGTTCACCGCCGGAAATGCTCTCCAGGCCTGCGATCATTCTGAGCGCTGTCGACTTCCCACATCCGGACGGACCGACAAACACCATGAACTCGCCGTCCTTGATGTCGAAGTTGAGGTCATGCAGAGCGTGAAAGCTGTTTCCGTAGATCTTGTTGATATTGCGCAGTTCTACACCGGCCATGCTGGTCTCCTCATCCCTTCACAGCGCCGAACGTCAGCCCGCCGACGATCTGTTTTTGAAGTGCGAGCGTTACGATGATGACGGGCAGCGAATAGAGCACCGCGGCGGCGGTCATCGCGCCCCACGCAAGCCCGTAGACCGAATTGTATTCGGCAATAACGATCGGTGCCGTCTTGGTCGCTTCCGACGTCAGCAGCAGTGCATAGAGGAACTCGTTCCAGCTGGTGATGAAGGTGAAGAGCGCGGTGACGGCAATTGCGCCGGTCATCACCGGAAGAATGATTTTCCGAAAGGCTTGGAACCGTGTGCAGCCATCCATGCGGGCAGCTTCTTCGAGTTCCTTGGGCACACCTTCGAAAAATGCCGACATCAGCAATAGCGCCAGTGGCACAGCGGCCGAAGTGTGCGCGAGAACCAGCCCTGGAATGGTGTCAAGCAAACCCATGGACTTCAAAAGCTGGAACAGCGGCACGCCCAGCGAGACCGACGGCACCATGCGGGTGACCAAGGCAAAGAGCAGGAAAAGTGTCGTGATCCGGCGGCGATACTGGGTGGCAACGTAGGCGGCCGGCACCGCCACCAGCAGCGAGAGCGCGGTCGTCAGTACCGCCACCGTGAGCGAGTTGACGAAAGCTTTCGGCAGCGTCGACGATTGCAAGACTTCCCGAAAATTCTCGAACGATATGACGGCGGGAAAAAAGCTCGGCGGGATCTGCTGGACATCGGCCGCCGGCTTGATCGAGGTCATCAGCAAATAGATGTAAGGCAGCGCATAGGACAGCACGAGCACCAGGGCTGCGGCGTTGATCAGGACTCCGCTGGTATTGAGGCGAGGCGCTCTATGCATGGGCCGGCCTCCATATCTTCCAGTAGGCAATGCCGGCCAGAACCATCATGACGAGGAGGAACAGCGTGCCGGATGCGGAGGCCTCGCCGAGATCGCCAAACCGAACCATGCGCTGATAGATGTTCATCGAGAACACTTCCGAGGCATGGCGAGGACCGCCCTGTGTCTGGATCCAGATCAGATCGAACGTCTTGGCGGCATCCACGCCCCGCACGATGACCACGACGGCAATGACCGGCCGCATCAGCGGCAGGGTGACATGCCAGAACCGCTTGAGCGCGTTCGCCCCGTCGATCCGGGCCGCCTCGAGAAGGTCCTTGGGGATGTTCGTCAACCCTGCATAGGAGACGAGTGCGACAAAGGAGGTCGTCAGCCATATGTCGGCGAAGGATACGGAATAGATGACGATATCCTCGCTGGAGAGCCAAGCAATCTCGTTGGCGTCGCTGATCAACCCCAGGCGAACCAGCCCGTAGTTCAGGATGCCGATATTGCCGACCAGCAGGAACCGCCACAGCAGGCCGGCGACGATCGGCGGCACCATCAGCGGCAGAGCGAAGATCGTGCGGTGCCAACGGGATTGGCCCACCATGGCCGAGAACAGCAAGGCGGCGCAGAAGCCGAAGGTGAACTCGAAAAAGAGTGCGAAGACCGAATACTGAAGCGTCCGCAGAGCGCTTTCGGCGACGCGCTTCGACGTCAAGGCATCGACATAGTTCTGCAGCCCAACCCATTCGCGGATGTGAGGCGTGATCGTTTCGACCTTGAAGAAGGAATCGAAGATCAGCAGCCCCACGGGGTAGGCGACCAACAAGCCGAGGATCGCAACCGCGGGGGCGAGCATGCAGAGCACAAATCGGTCTTCATCCGACATGTTCGCCTCCGAAAGCTGATGGCGCGGGAGTGACAATGAGCCTCCCGCGAGATTGAGGAAAAGTCGGACTAATGCATGTCGCCCGGAAGTGTGCAGCGGTTCCGGGAGAACGACATGCATAAAACAAAGGCCTAAAGCGCGTTGCATGAATCATATTTGACGCGACGCGCTTTAGTCGAGGATATCCTCGATCGTTTCCTTGGCTTCCGTAAGCACTTCTCCCACGTCCGCCTTGCACGTCAGCGCCTGCTGCACGGCCGGCAGGACAGCCTCGTCGACGATTTCCTGATATTTTTCGTTCATCGGCCGGCCTTGCGTTGCCGGCGCGCTCAACGTTTCAAGCAGCGGCTTGAAATGTTCATAGCCGGGCTTGCCGGCATAGCTGTTATAGGCCGAGTTTGTCGCGGCAAGGCCGAGCTTGGCTTCGATGCCCAATCCATTGTTGGCGATTGCGAAAGCGATGAACTTTTTCGCCGCATCCTTATGCTGGGATGCCGAAGGAATGACATTGTACCACGGACCCGGAATGGCGGCGATGCCTGCATCACCGGCCAACATCGGAGCGACGCCGACTTTGCCGCTGACCTTGGAATCCTCAGGCGTCATCTTGTAGGCGTGAGCCCAGAATTTCATCATCGCTGTCTTGCCCTGATAGAACAGGTTTTGGGCCTCGCCCCAGCCGATTTCGTTGACGTTTTCAGGAACCGAATGATCGGTGCAGTGCGGCGCGATATAGAACTCGAGGGCCTTCTTGTGCGCCTCGTTGTCGATGATGACATTGCCATCCTTGTCAAGGATCACACCGGGCGAGCCCGCCTGCAGCACATGCGCCATCCATTCTTCCGAGAAGGTGCCGATGGTGTCGGTGCCCCAGAAGTCGACCTTGCCGTCGCCGTCAGTGTCGCGCGTGAAGAATTTCGCCATGTCACGCCATTGCTGCCAGGTCTTGGGCGGCGCAAGGGGATACCCATACTTTGCCTGGAACGCTTCCTTTTCCTCGGGCTTATCGAAGAGGTCCTTGCGATAGAAGACGATCTCGGCATTCGCCCAGGCGGGCATTCCGATCATTTTGTCGCCAACCTTTGCGTCGGCAAGCAAAGCCGGCGGCAGATCCTTGCGCACTGTATCGGTAAAGAGGGGCGAGAGGTCATCGATGTGGTTCGCGAACTTCGCGTTCCAGACCACGTCGATCGTCACGACATCGAAGGCCGACGAGCCGGAGGCGATCTCGGCAGAGAACTTGTCGAACACGCCCTGATAGGGAACGACGGTGAATTTGACCTCGATGCCGGTTTCTTTGGTGAACTTTTCGGCCACCGCCTTCTGCAGCATCTCGCCGCCGCCTTCGACAAGGATGTTGATGGTTTCGGCCTTCGCCGCGGCCGCCATGAAGATGAGCGCAAGCGCGCTGGCACCAAGCAATTTCCTCATTGATTCCTCCCTTGCTCGCCTGGGCGCTGGCGTCAGCACCCTTGCATTCCTGGACCATAATCTGTGTATGACGACGTTGTCAACACGCGTTGTCGACGTTGTCATAAAAATATGTCGACGTTGTCAGCCATCTGGTTTAGAACGGTTGCCTGCAAGGAGATGGCGGGACATGGTCAGCATTATCAGTGTCGCGAAGGCGGCCGGGGTTTCGAATAAGACAGTCTCCCGAGTCATTAACGGCGAGCCTTACGTGACGGAGGAAACACGGGAGCGCGTGGAGAAGGCTATTCGGGATCTTGGCTACATCCCCAACATGGCTGCGCGCCTCATACGGTCGAGCCGCTCCAACACCTTCGGCATCATCACCGATTATGTGTCTACCACACCCTATTCGGTCGACATCGTGCGAGGAATACAGGATTGGGCCAATGCGAACGGGAAGACCATCCTCATGGCCAATACCGGTGGCTCGTCCAAGAGAGAGGCTGACATCTGGAAAATGTTCCAGTCCCATCGGATCGATGGAGTTCTTTATGTGACGATGTATCGTCGCACCGTGGACCCTGAGGCCGGCGACGTCCGGATTCCGACGGTGATGATCAACTGCAGGCCTCAGACGAACGAACTGTTGCCGTCGATCGAGCCGGATGACTACCAGGGCGCGCAAGATCTTACCCGCTATCTGCTTGACCGGGGTCATCGCAAGATCGGCTACATCCGGCTCAATCCCATCCTGTTGGGTGCGCAGCTACGCCTCGAAGCCTTCCGCAAAACCGCTGCAGACTTCGGCCTTGCCGAGAGCGACCTGAGCATCCGTCTGGGCATGGAAGGGCCGGTCGGAGCGGAGAACAACTACGTTTTTGCCGTTGCGACAGAGATGCTGCAACAAAAGGATCGGCCGACGGCAATCATGAGCGGCAATGACGAAATGACGATTCAAGTCTACATAGCAGCAATGGCATTGGGTCTGCGTATCCCTGAGGATGTCAGTATTGTCGGCTTTGATGATTTCCGGACGGTTTCCCTGGCGCTGAAGCCGGAACTGACCACTGCGGCCTTGCCTTACTACGATTTAGGTCTGGAAGGGGCGGAATTGTTGAATAGCGTGGTGGCGGGAAACAAGGCTCCGGGCAGCCGCGTTATGCCCTGCAAACTGGTCGAGCGAACGTCGGTGCGATCCGTATAGTCTGACCTCAAGAGGCAGGAGCGCTTAGACCCGCGATCAATTCGGCAAAGCAGTGGTTATGCGGATTTGGCGGGCGCTTGGCACGTCGGCTGATAGAACTGACCCGTCAGGCTGCCCGGCGAGTCAGGTTCCATAAATCAATGCTACGCTACCTGCACCGCAGGTGCCACCTTCCGACATTGTCGTCGATGGCAGAAATGATTTCTTCCCAGTCGCCGTGATGAAGTTCGTGGCCACCGCCTTCGATCTTCAGCAAACTTGCATCCGTGACGGCGCGCGCGAGTGCCTCGCCGTACGCCGGCGGGAAGACCGGATCGGCCCTGCCATGAATGACGAGTAGAGGCACTTTCATTTCGTTCAGTCGGCCCTGCCAAGTCTCGCCGATTTCAAAGAGGATGCTATGGTTGGTGGCGCTGAGATAGCCTCCGGACCGGTCGAAATCCCGTTCAAGGAAAGCTCGGGTTCGGGCTTCGTCGAATGGATACGCCGTTCCCGCAGTCAGGCGCGCGTCTTCGACCAGGTAGGCCACCGCGTCTGCCCGATCCGCCCAGTTTGCCTCGACAGACATATGTTCCATCCAGGCCTCGCCGCTGGACGGAAGGCCGGAGGTGTCCATCCCGAGTGGCGAGGTGCTTATCGCCGTCAGCGAAAGCACTCGTTCCGGATGCTTCAGCGCAGCGCCCTGACCGACCATGCCGCCAAGGGAAAAGCCCACGACATGGGCGTTCAAAATCCCGTACCCGTCGAGCACGCGGAACACGTCATCGACGGCGTCATCGAAGGTGTAGCCCGGCTGGCCGGGAGGATATTTCGTCGAAAGACCTGTGTCGCGCTGATCATAACGGATCACGAAAAGGCCCCGATCGGCGAGCCGCTGGCAGAATTCCTGCGGCCACCATAGCATTGAAGCCATGCCACCCATGATCAGGAGCAGCGGCGGCTGGGTTGGATTGCCGAAGCTCTGCGTTGTGAGTTCGACCCCGTCGGTGCGGATAGCAAGCTCGCTCATGCCAGGCCCTCGCGACGCAACGCTGTTTGTACCGCAGGCCTCTTTTCGATCCGCGCGAGGTAGTCGTCAAACGGCTCGGGGAGGGGGAAGCCGAGGTGAGTCGCCCCCCACGCCAATTGAAAGAGATAGGCGTCCGCGACCGTAAAGGTTTCTCCGAAAAGGTAGCCGCGATCCAATCGGCCCGCGAGGAAGCTGAACCAATGCAACAGCTGCTGGCGTGTGGGCTCCCTGACGTTCTCCGGAAGCGCGAGATAGGTGGGGAACCGCTTGTGAATCTCGGTCGCGATAAAGCTCAGCATCTCGATCAGGCGGTAGCGGCCAAGATGGCCCTGCGGCGCAAGTTCGGCCGCGCGGTCGGCGATCCACATCAGGATCGCGACATTTTCCGTCATCACTTCACCGTCGTCGAACATGAGAGCGGGAACATAGCCGGTGGGATTGATGTCCGAGTAGCGGCCCCCGCCTTCAACTAGCTTCGTCTCGAGATCGACCTTGATCAAGTCGAATTGAATTCCAGCCTCCAGCATCGCGATATGATCTGCCAAGCTGGTGAAGCCGGGTGCAGAGTAGAGTTTCATTCAGCCAATCCTTCCTTCGTTTCATGGTCTCAGAAGACGTAGGTTGGGTTGGGCGGCTGCCCGGTCGCCTGTGGGTAGACGTCTTCTTCGTGTCCGCATACTGTGGCTAAGGTGGGGGGTGCCGCATCAGGCATATTGAGTAGGACTGGTGCGAAATGCGCGTCGAGGAGCAGATTAATCATCGGACGATTGAGCACATCTAATCTGGGAGCCCTGAATGATATCGGTGCCAGCCTGCCAACTAGCCGTCAGACCCCACGCCCAGCTCCCAATTGTGCGCGCCGGCACGGTTAAAACCTCAACTCGTTAATCTCGGAACTCCAGCTCTCGGAACATTTTTTGTCGACTTTCCGCAAAAGGACGCGGTTCTCGGGCCGAATCGCAGAACTCAATTCGATGGATTCTGCTTTCCGAGACGTCTCGGGCGGTCGGCAGCGTTGCATTCTTCTCGCGGCCGAAGCTGGTGGCGGAAAGAGCCGGTTGGTGGAAGAATTCACAAACCGGCTCTCAGGCCGCGCATTGATCCTTAAGGGTGGGTGCATTGAGCAACAGGAATCGGCGTTACCTTATGCGCCCGCTACAGGTCTGTTGCATGAATTGGCTCGCCTACGCGGCCTGTCCTTGATCAAATCGCTTGTCGGCTGCGAAGGCGCGCGAGAGCTGGCATGGCTCCTTCCTGAACTCGGCGAGCTATCTGAACGATTTGACGCGGGCATCGCAAGGTCGCGGCTTTTCGAGACGTTGCGGAAGCTGTTTGAGGAACTGGCACAGGAGATGCCGCTCGTCGTGGTCATCGAGGACATTCACTGGGCCGATCAGGGAACCTTCGATCTGCTTCGCTTTTTGACGCGGCGACTGATGGACATCCGGCTCATGCTCATCGTTACGTATCGAGCCGAGGAGGCAAGCCGCAACGCACTGCGGACTACCATTGGGGATATCTCTCTTTGCGAGGGCTCCGAGGTGCTTCAACTCCGTCGCCTCACCTATGCAGAGATCGCCGTCCAGCTCGAGGGCTTGCTAGGGCGGCCGCCGAAGCCTGCTGTGATCAACAGTGTCTATGCGCGGGGTTGCGGAATTCCGCTGTTCACCGAGGCCCTCATCGACGCGAGCGGAAGCCTGCGCGCAAATGTCACCGGCTCTCTCAATGACTATCTGCTGAGAGCCGTGAGAGAGGTGCCGCCATCCACCGGCGGATTGTTGAAAGTCATGGCGCTCGGAGGACCGCAAATCACCCATTCGCTTCTTCGCAGCGTGACGAATAAACCAGACCTCGATCTGGTCGAACTGCTGCGCCCTGCGATTTCGGCTGGGATCCTGGTCCCGGATCGAGATGGATATGCGTTCCGCCACGCGCTCATCCACGACGCTGTGCGCGGCGACCTGATCGCTGGCGAAAAGGTGGCCATCCATCGCCTCTACGCCGACGTGCTCGAACGTGGCTCGGTTCCAAGCTACCGCATTTGGCATTCTGTAGCGCTTGCGCGGCACTGGCATGGAGCCGGCCAAGCAGAACGCTGTCTCAAATGGGCTTGGCAAGCTGCGGGGGAAGCCGCTGCCGCTTTCGCCTATATGGACCAGATGGAGATGTTGAAGCTCGTGCTGGCGGCATGGCCGGAGGTCGAAAATGCAAGGCGATTGATCGGAGCGGACCATTGTAAGGTTTTGGAACTCGCCGCTGACGCCGCTTGTTGGGCGGCGGAGGCGGAGCAGGGGCTCGCCTTTGTCGACCGCGCACTCGCTGAACTTGACGCCGATCGGGGTGGTGAGCAGTTGGCGGCACTTCTCCTGCAGCGTGCGGTGATGCGTCAGCATTCGCTCGTCGCAGGCGAGATCGCAGATCTCGAGCGTGCGCTTGACCATGCAGTCGGCCCAACAAGGCTTCGTGCTGACGCATTGGGGCAGTTTTCCCGCGCATTGATCTTGCGGGGGGAGTTCGATCGCGCCAAGCGATTGGGAGAGGAATTGAGGGATCTGGCAGAGAGGCTCGACGATGAGGAATACCGCATCGAAGGCATGATCATTGGGGCGATGCTGAACATGCCCGCGAACGCCTCTTGTATCGATGCTCATCGGATCGTCGTGGGGCGAGCGGAGCAGGCGTCCACCGGCCGAGTCGAGGTCCTTGCGGGCGCAGCGCTGCTGCAGGCCTTACTCGACGCAGGAGAGTATAGTCAGATTATTGAGATTGGACCGGCAATCTTCGCGCGCACGGTCGAGCTCGGGCAGGCAAGGTATATCGGAGCTCTGGTCGGCGCGCCCCTTTGCCGCGCCTATTTAGGCTTGGGCCGGGTCTCCGAGGCCACTGAAACATGCGAACGGATGGCGGCGTTGGATCCGCTGCCACTGGGACTTGTTCACGTCTTCGAATGCCAAGCTGAAATCGCCATCGTGTTAGGAGACGTGGACCGGCTGGCGGCCGCGGTGAGTTCGCTGCGCGATCTTCCGCCCGGCCCCCAAGTTGCCAATCGAATGGCGGCCAATCTTCGTAGATATGAGATCGAAAGCCGAGCTCTCGCGGGCGATCGGGATGGGTCTGCAAGTTCAGCTAAATCCGCCCTGATGTTTCTAAAGACCCAAGGAGGCGTGTCATGGCCGCTCATGGTCTCCGCCATGCGTGTTGCGGTCGATACGCGCCAGAAGGACGTTGTTCTCGAACTCGCAGAGCTCGCTGGCCGCGCTCCGCGACGCAACAAGGTGGAGGACGCCGAAAGTCTGGAAATCTCGGCTGAGATGTCGCGCGCTACGGCCTCTGACATAAATATATGGGAGGCAGTTGCCCGAAGCTGGGCCGATCTGAACCAGCCTTTCCGGCAGGCATACGCCCTTATGCAGGCAGGCGCCGCCGCATTGAACGCCGCCAAGCGAGTACATGCGGCACGCAATTTCCGACAGGCATTTCATCTTGCCCATTCGATTGGCGCGAAACTTCTGTCCGACCAGATTGAGGCCTTCTCTGCGAAGGCCCGGATTGATTTACGGGATGGGGAGGACGATTGTGTTGGAAAAGCGCCATTTGGCCTAACTGATCGGGAACTTGAGGTACTTCGGCTCATCGCGGACGGACAGAGCAACCGCGACATCGCCAGGAATTTGTTTATTTCCTCGAAAACGGCGAGCGTGCACGTGTCCAACATCTTAAGCAAATTATCGGTGCCGAGTCGCGGCGCCGCTGCCGCGATAGCGCACCGGCTGCGGATCGTTGAGCTGACATAGCCGCCAAGTGATGGCCAGCCGTCGCAGCTTTGCGCGCAACCGCCTTCCGCCTCGGAGTGTCGCGGTGCCATAGAGATTCGTCCGGGACATACGATTTCGATCGCTCCAAATCTCTCCAAAGGTTCATCAGTAATGGTCAGCCCGATCCAGCGAGTTCCATAACCTGCATTACGCCAGATTCGCCTCCGCAAAGTTGAAGTGTCCTGTCTCTGCAAAGTTGGAATGTCACTCTCCCCGCGTCAGACCGGCGCCGGGAAAATTGCGGACGGCATTGGACCGCCACGGCCGAAAAATGCCTCACTGTTTCCCGCATCGACAAGGTGCAAGCCTGCGTCGGCGGGCTGGCGGCTACGGCTGTTCCGCCATGCGCCGATTTTGCGACCATCCCTTGTCTACTATTTTTCGATGCGCTAAATTATGCAAGAATGAGTTGCATCCGTTTGTGCCGGCTCGATAGGGACGGATGGCTGCAAAGCGATACCTTCGGATGTCAACATGATCTGGAATCATCGCATTACGCGCATCGTTGTCGGCCTGCTGCTGCTGACACTCGTGACTGTCGTCTCATTGCCGACGATTACCGGCTTTACGAGCCTTGATGGCACGGTCAATGCCCGGTTTGCTGTCGTGAATGCCCCAATCGACGGCACGATTGCCGAAGAACCCCTCAAGGTCGGCAGCCCGGTCAAAGCGGGACAATCCCTCGCAGAAATCAAAAATACGCGTGTCAATCGCGCAATCCTCGCCTCGCTCGAGGCAGATCGCAACACCGCACTCGACCGTGTCGCGGCACTGAAAAAGGAACGGGACGAGCTCTCCGCGCTTCGCGAGGAATTGTCTGCCAGATTGGAAGTCTACAGACAGACCACCATTGCCAATCTCGAACGCGAAGTCGAAATCCTCAGGAAAAAAGTGGAGGTGTCGCAAGCCCAGGATCTGGTCGCGCAGGTCGACCTGGACCGTCGGATGGCACTCAACTCCAAAGGTATTCTGACGCAGAAGCTGGTTGAGGCCGCGCGTGCCGCCGGCGCTGCGACCGGCGGCGAAGTCGAAATCAGCAATCTGACTGTCGATCAATTGGAACAAAGGCTCAATGCGGTCCGCCAGGGTATCTTTGTCTTCGGCGACGGACAGAATGACGTGCCTTATTCGCGACAGCGTGAAGACGAGGTTGTCGTTCGCATCAACGACTTGAACTCACGCATAGCGGAAAATGAGACACGAGCCGGCGAAGTCCAAAAGCAATTGGTCGAAGAGAGAAACCGGGTCGGCAGCCTTGAATCCGCAACCGCAATCGCGCCGTTCGACGGCGTTGTTTGGAGCAGGAGTATCGTCAACGGTTCCAACGTCGTGCTGAACAACGAGCTGATGCGCCTGCTCGACTGCCGGGAGCTGTTTGTGGATATCCTTGTTCCTGAAGTCAACTACGACGAGATCTATCCGGGACTTGTCGCGCAGGTGCGTTTGTTCGGCCGCAGCGATGTCTTCAAGGGCACAGTCATTTCCGTCAGAGGCAGTTCGGCTTCGGTCGAGACCGATTCCTTTGCCGCCAGTTTGCCGCCGTCGACACAGCGCAATGCCCGCATTCGGGTTCACCTCGATCCATCCTTCATGAACGACGACTTTGCGAACTTCTGCCAGGTGGGGCGCACAGTGCAGGTGCGGTTTTCCAAGCGCGGCATCAACCTATCCAACTGGGTTAAAAACCTGTGGTTCAGTATCTTGTAGCGCTGGTTCCGACTTTTGTCGTTTTGGCCTTCTTTTTCCTGGGGCCGTTCAATTGGTCGCGCGATCACAGCTGGACACGGGCGGTGACCTGCGCGTTCGTCGCAGCATTCGCATTGCGATACATGTTCTGGCGCTTGACGGAGACCGTGCTTCCCTATCCCAGCGACGGTCCGAGCATCTACTGGGTCTGGATCCTCTTCATCGTCGAGGTTCTGGCCTGCTTCGAAGTCATCCTTTTTCTTATATTGATGAGCCGCCATGTCGACCGGAGCGCAGAAGCGGATAGGTTGGGTCGAGTTTTCTTCGCGCGCGACAAGCGTGAACTGCCGGCTGTCGACGTTTTCATTCCCACCTATAACGAGCCGCTCGACGTGCTCGAGCGAACCATCATCGGCGCCCGCTCGCTGGATTATCCTGCCGACAAATTGAATGTGTATGTGCTTGACGATCAGCGCCGGGATTGGCTGAAGGCCTATTGCGAAGAAAAGAACGTCATCCACGTCACGCGCGGCGACAACAGCCATGCCAAAGCAGGCAATATGAACAATGGGCTGAAGGTCAGCTCGGGCGAGTTTATAGCGATCTTCGACGCCGATTTTGTTCCCTATCGGCATTTCCTTCGCCGGACGCTGCCCTTCTTTAGCGATGACAGCATCGGCATCGTCCAGACGCCTCAACATTTCTTCAATGTCGATCCGGTGCAATCAAACCTTGGCCTGGAGAATATCTGGCCGGACGAGCAGCGCCTGTTCTTCGACGAGATCGCGCCCAGCCGAGACGCCTGGGACGTTAGTTTCTGCTGCGGATCATGCTCGATTGCCCGCCGCAAGGCCGTCGACGCAATAGGCGGGTTTCCGACGGAGTCGATCACGGAAGACCTGCTGACAACGCTTTCGATGCTCAACAAAGGTTACAAGACGCGCTACCTGAACGAGCGCCTATCGATGGGACTGGCCGCCGAAAACCTGACCGGTTATTTTGTGCAGCGCGAACGGTGGTGTCAGGGAGGTATTCAAACCCTTTACCTGTATAATGGCCCGCTGCGTGGCCCGGGATTGACGCTTTTTCAACGGATCATGTTCCTGCCGGCGTCATGGCTGGTGCAGTATCTGGTCCGCTTCACGATATTGCTCGTCCCCATCGTCTATCTCTGGTTCGGCCTGCTCCCGCTCTATTTCACTGATATAGCCGATTATGTCGCTCATCAGGTGCCGCTGCTGGCGGCGTATTTTCTGCTCATGCTGTGGGTCACGCCGACCCGCTATCTGCCTGTGGTTTCCAGCGCCGTCGGGACCTTTGCGACATTCCGCATGTTGCCGACCGTGGTCTCCAGCCTGGTGAGACCATTCGGCAAGCCGTTCAGGGTGACGCCGAAGGGCAGCGGCAACGAGTTGAACCAGTTCGACCGCTACAGCTTCACCTGGATCGCATGCATGATCACGGTCACCGTCCTTGGCCTGCTGGTCAACGTCGTGCCGGAAACGTCGCATGTGCAAGGCCAGTTTTCGCCGGTCGCGGCCTGGTGGTCAGGGATCAATATCGTCGTCCTGCTCATCGCGTCCCTCATCTGCTTTGAGAAACCCCGGCGGCTGTTTCATGCGTTCAAGCTCGATGAACCTGCTGTCGTCGACGATGTCCCCGGCCAAGTCGTCAGTCTGGCACTGGACAAGGCAGTCGTTGCAGTCCCCACCATGGCCCGATTTCAATCCAAATCGGTCATGCTGAAACTCCCCGGCTTCGCCCCCTTCGAAGCGGAGCTCGGACAGGTCACCCAACGACGAAGGAGCGTCAGTCGCAGCGGCGACAAGCAAGCCTATTACCTGCACCTCTATTTCGAACTCAGCGGCGCCGCTCGCGACAGCATGATTGTAAAACTCTACACCGGTCAATATTCACGGGACATTCGCGACATCGATAAGGTTGCCGTCTCTCTCAATCTGTTGTTGCGATCATTCGGGCGAACGCGCACGCTGTAGTCCGGCGCATGACATTTGTGGTGCACTGTCCACGGTCGCACGAACCCTGGGAGCCCATCGTAAACTGGCCAATGGATCGTGATGACGTCGCCTTCCAGGTATGACGGCCCCGGGCTCGGGCTCGCCTCACTGCCTTTCGGCGCGGCGTCGTTCACCGGTTGTCGCGGCATTCAGGATCGTCCTCGCAATGTCGGCGAAACCAAGCCCCGCAGGCTGGGCGGAGATCCATTTCGGCACATGCTGCAGATGCGGAAGGACAGGAACGATATTGCTGACGCCGAAAGAGTTTGGAATGAAGCCAAACATCGGCGCATCGTTTCGAGAATCGCCGACGAATGCGGTGACGAAAGGCAATTCTGCGGGATCGACCCCGAATAGGCCGGTCAAGAGGCGCTCGCTCATGGCGCGTTTGTCATAATCGCCGATCCAGGTGTTGATGTGGATGGAGCTGATGGCGACGCTCCCGCCCATTGCCCTGATATCGCACGCCAGCTCCTCGACAGCGCGCGCATCGTGCCCCTGAATGTCGATCGCCACGTCAGCCAGGCGGAACACCTGATCATGGGCAATCCTGAACGTGCCGCCTTTTTCCGAAATCAGATTTTCGATCGCCTGGAGATGCCGGCGTTGACGCTCGCCTTGCAACGCGCCGTCCTCCCAGTAATCGAAGACAACCTCGCCGCTGCGGCGCGTAACGGCATAGGCACCGCTTTCGCCGATGACCGCGGCGACAGGCCAGGCACGGACGATGTGTTCGCACCACCCAGCTGAACCGCCCGTGACCGGAACGACGGTAATGCCGGCGCGGCTGAGGTCCCAAAGGGCATTATAGGTCTGCGGCAGAAGTTTCCCCTCGGTCGTCAGCGTATCGTCGATATCGGTGAAGAGATAACGCACGTGCTGCAACTCGGCCGCGGATGGCGCCAGATTTACGAACGTCATATCGTCTCCTCGCCGCAGGTCACCACCTCCATGCTGCTCTCGGCGAGCACGCCGGCGACGGAAGCATCGGCCGGCAGCCGGTCGGTGTAAAAGCGGGTAATCTTGTTGAAGGGCGCAACGCGCACGCTCGCATGGCGCGTCCACTTGCTGACATCGGCCGCCAAAAGGCGCGTCTGCGCATTCTCCAGCAGCGCATTGGTGATCTGCGCTTCGGCATAGCTGAAGTCCATCAGGCCGGTCAGCGGGTTCAGCGCACCGGCGCCGACAACCGCATAGGTCGCATAGAATTTCTCGATGAACTTGATTACATCCGTGCCCACGACGTCACGGTCGTCATGACGCAGCAACCCGCCGGTGAGGTGGACTTCGACACTGGGAGATTCGCAAAGCGTCAAGGCGACGTGGATATTGTTGGTGATGACCCTCAACCCCTGATGATCACGCAAAGCCTCGGCAACGAACTGGACCGTGCTGCCGATCCCGAGAAACACCGTCGCATCCGGGCCGATATCGGCGGCGACCCGTCTGGCGATCTGTCGCTTGGCGCGCCGGTTGAGCTGGGCGCGGGCGTTCAGCGAGATGTTGCTGCCCTCGACCGGCACATCGACGCCACCGTGAAAGCGGCGGGCATGACCGAGATCGCAAAGGGCATTGATATCGCGCCGGATCGTCTGGGTCGTCAGATCGTATCGGCGCGCCAGCTCGTCGATATACTGGACGCCCTCGGTTTCGATCAGCGCCAGTATTTCGCGTTGTCGGCTCGATATGACCCGGCTCCCCATCGCTCTTCCTTACGAGAGATAAACACTCGGATCGTCTGTTATCACACCGGTCAAGCCGGCATGCCAAAATGATGCGAGTTCTCTGGGATCATTGGAGGTCCAGGCCCGAACCTTGATGCCGTGGCGCATCGCCTCTTCGAGAAAACCGATGCTGAGGGATTTGTAACCAAGATGGACCGTCGTCGCCGGAATCGATTGGAGCACGTCTCTCCAGTCATTCGGCACTTTGCTCCACAGCATGGCGAGCTCGTAGCTTGGATTGATTTCGTGCATACGCTTGAGTGCTGCAGCGTCGAAGCTCGATATCATGATCTTGGTCTGCGGCGCGCGTGCCCGCAGGTGTTCATCGACCGTTTTCACCAACTGATCGAGCGATTTGTGATGCGGGTGCTGCTTGATCTCGACATTGGCGTTCAGCCCCAGTTCTCCCAACGCGGATACGACCGCGGCAAGGGTTGGCAGGGATTCGCCGTTGAAGCGGGGATCAAACCATGCGCCCGCGTCGATCTTATTGAGATCGGCCGCGCTGAGGTCACCAAGGTTGCCCTTCGACGAGGAGCAACGGTCGACTGACACGTCATGGATGACGACGGCCGTTCCGTCACCAAGAAGCGCGACATCGAGTTCGACCCATTCAGCCCCCTGCTCGGCCGCCGCCCGAAAAGCGGCGATCGTGTTTTCCGGCGCGATTGCCGACGCGCCTCGATGCGCCTGAACCTCGCTGCGGATGGGTCCGGATCGCTGTTCTGATCTTGTCATTGTCTCGTCTCTTTCGTGACTTCTTGAGGCTCGGAGCACGACGGAGGACGCCTGCGCGTCTCAATCCGTCCGCCTTCCCGTCTTGCTGTTGAAGGGGTGCATCTGATCGATGCGGGCAAAGACATCGATCTGCGCGGTCTCGGGAAAGTCCGGCCGGCCCTGAACCGTCAGGACGATCGTCTGCTGGCCCTCGCCCAATCTGACATGCAGGTGGCTTTCCCCGCCGATCGGCTCGAGCAGCTCGACGATCGCACTGAGGCGAATGGAGGGCTCGACGGGCTGTTCGACGAGCAGCGCATCCGGCCGAAGCCCGACTATATCGGTCCCTTCGGGCAATGTGAGGCTTCGCCCGGCCTCGACCTTATTGAATACGTCGATCGACACGAGGTTCATCGGCGGAGAGCCAATGAAGCCGGCAACGAACAAGCTCGCCGGGCGGTCGTAGACCTCCACCGGCGTTCCGACCTGTTCGACCAGCCCACCATTCATGACGACGAGCCTGTCGGCGAGCGTCATGGCTTCCAGCTGGTCATGGGTGACGTAGATGCTGGTGGTCTTCAGGCGGCGCTGCAGCCGGCGTATTTCGACGCGCATCTGCACGCGCAGCTTGGCATCGAGATTGGACAGGGGCTCATCGAAAAGAAACGCAGCCGGCTCCCGGACGATCGCACGTCCCATCGCGACGCGCTGGCGTTGCCCTCCCGACAATTCGCGTGGCTTGCGGTCGAGCAGCGGTCCGATTTCGAGGATGTCGGCCGCTTCCTTGACGCGGCGATCGATTTCCACGCGCGCCGTGCCACGGTTTTTCAAGCCGTATTCCAGGTTTCCGCGAACCGTCATGTGCGGATAAAGCGCATAGTTCTGGAAGACCATGGCGATGTCGCGCTCTGCCGGCTCTGCCTTGTTTACGTTGCGGCCGGCAATCTCGACTTGCCCGTCGCTGATCGATTCCAATCCGGCAATCATGCGAAGCAAGGTTGATTTGCCGCAGCCGGAAGGGCCGACGAGCACGATGAATTCGCCGTCTGCAACCGCCAGATTGATGCCGTTGACGGCGGGAACGGAACCATAGTTTTTCTTGACGTCGACAATATTGATCGTGGCCATTTCATTTCTCCGTTTCCACCAGGCCTTTGACGAAAAGGCGTTGCATGGCGACGATGACGAGGACGGGCGGCAAAGCGGCCAGGATGACCGCCGCCATGACGAGATTCCATCTCGGCTCGGCGTCCGCGACTGCCGCCATCCGCTGGATGCCCATCACGACAGTGTAGAGGCTCTGGTCGGTGGTGACGATCAGCGGCCACAGATACTGGTTCCAGCCGAGCACGAACAGGATGATGAACAGCGCCGCGATATTGGTCACCGACAGCGGCAGCAGGATGTCGCGGAAGAATTTCAGAGGTCCTGCGCCATCAACGCGTGCGGCCTCCATCAGTTCCTCGGGGACGGTCAGGAAAAACTGGCGGAACAGGAAAGTCGCGGTGGCCGATGCGATCAGCGGAATAATGAGCCCGCCATAATTGTTCAGCATTCCGAGGTCGGCGACGACCTTGTAGGTCGGCACGATACGCACCTCGACCGGCAACATCAGCGTGATGAAGATCATCCAGAAGGCGAGCGTGCGAAAGGGAAATCGGAAATATACGATCGCAAACGCCGAGAGGATGGAAATGGCAATCTTACCGACCGCGACACCGACCGCCATGATCAACGAGTTGATCATCATCGGTCCGATCGGCGGCGCACCGGAACTTGTCATTCCCGACGACAGCATGGCCGAATAGTTCTCGATGAGATGCGGTCCCGGCACCAGCGGTACGACGCCGGACAGGAAGTCGTTCGGACCGTGGCTCGATGCGATGAAGGCGATATAGACCGGGAAGACCACGATGGTGACGCCGAGGATCAGGACGATGTGAGCCAGGACATTCAGAAAAGGACGATTTTCAACCACCTTTGACGTTCCTCAATATTGCACGCGGCGTTCGACGAAGCGGAACTGGATCGCGGTCAGAGCAATCACGATCACCATCAGTATGACCGACTGCGCCGCCGAGGAGCCCAGGTTGAGACCGATGAAACCGTCGAAATAAACCTTGTAGACGAGAATTTCCGTGGCGCGCGCCGGTCCGCCTTGCGTCGTTGCATGAACGATGCCGAAGGTATCGAACATCGCGTAAACGATGTTGATGACGACCAGATAGAAGGTGGTCGGCGAGATCAAAGGAAAGACGATCGTCCAGAAACGCTTCACCGGCCCGGCGCCGTCGATGGCGCCTGCTTCCTGAAGCGAGCGCGGCACGGATTGCAGCGCGGCCAGGAAGAACAGAAAGTTATAGGAAATCTGTTTCCAGGTGGCGGCGATGACGATCAGGACCATCGCATCGTTCGGGTTGACCAGATGGTTCCAGCTGACCCCCATGCTGCGCAGCATATAGGCGACGATGCCGATCGAGGGGTTGAACATGAACCACCAGAGTATGCCGGCGATCGCAGGCGCGACGGCGTAAGGCCAGATCAGCAGGGTCGAATAAAGGCGGGACGTGCGCAACACGCGCATGGCCGCGGCGGCCAGAATAAGGGCAATCGCCGTGGACAAGACCGTCACCAGAACGGCAAAGACCAGGGTGTGGCCAAAGGCGTCCATATAGAGCGGATCGGCAAAGAGCCGGCGATAATTTTGGAACCAGACGAAGCTCGTTTTGAAACCGAAGGCATCCTGGCGAAGGAACGACTGCCAGAAGGCGGTTGCGGCGGGCCACAGGAAGAAGACCACGGTTATTAGAATCTGGGGAGCAATAAGCAGATAAGGCAAGACCTTATTGGGAAAGACGGTCCGTTTGGTTTGCATGGGCCCTCACTGACTGACGGAGAGGCAGGGGGCCGGCCTAGCCGCCCCCTGCCCGGAGCCCTTAGTTGGCGGATTGGAAATCGCGAAGCTGCTCGTTGCCGCGCGCGACAACGGAATCAAGCGCTTCCTTCGCGGTCTTCTTGCCGCCCATCAGTGCCGCGAATTCATCATCGATGATGCCGCGAACCTGGACGTAATTGCCGAAGCGGATACCCTTGGAATTTTCGGTCGGCGTGACCCGCGTCAACTGCTTGATGCCGACATCTGCGCCAGGATTCTTTTCATAAAATCCCTGCTCCTGGCTCAGCTTGTAGGCAGCCTCGGTGATCGGCAGATAGCCTGAGAACTGATGCCAGTCGGCCTGAACTTCCGGCTTCTGCAGATAGGTGTAGAACTTTGCGACACCCTTATATTCTTCCTCCGGACGACCCTTCAGCGTCCAAAGCGTGGCGCCGCCGATGATCGAATTGAGCGGCTGCGCGATGACGTCGTCATAATAGGGAAGCGGGGCGAAGCCGACCTTGAAATTTTTGGCATTGTTGATGACGCCGGCACGGCCGGCCGACGAGTTCATATACATCGCGCATTCCTGCGAATAGAACATCGGAGGGGCATTATCGCCGCCCACAGGTCCGCCGAATTTGAAGAGGCCTTCATCCTGCCACTTCTTCAGGTTCCCCCAGTGGCGGATCGTCAGATCGTTGTTGAAGGTAAATTCCGCGTCCAGGCCGCCGAAGCCGTTTGCCTTGGTGGAGTAAGGCTTGTCATGCAGGGCGTTGAGATTTTCGGTTTGCACCCACGAGATCCAGCCGCTTGTAAACCCGCATTTGGCAGCGCCGGACTTCATGATCGTGCGCGAGAAGGCTTCCACGTCGGCCCAGGTTTTCGGCGGCGTCTCCGGATCAAGCCCGGCTTTCTTGAATACGTCCTTGTTGTAATACAGGATCGGCGTGGAGGAGTTGAAAGGCAGAGACAAGACATTGCCGCTGGTGTCCGAATAGTAGCCCACAACCGGCGCAATGAACTTGTTTTGATCCCAAGGTTCGCCTTCATCCTTCATCAACTGGTACACGGGATAAATGGCGCCCTGGGCCGCCATCATCGTGCCGGTGCCGACTTCATAAACCTGGACGATGGCGGGCTGCTGGTTGGCCCGGAAGGCAGCGATGGCGCCCGTCAGCGTCTCATCGTAATTGCCCTTGAAAACCGGAACGATTTCATAATCGGACTGAGACGCGTTGAACCCCTTGGCGATTTGCTCCAGCTTCGCGCCGTTCTCGCCGCCCATTGCATGCCACCACTGGATCTTCGTGGCGGCCATTGCTGGCGCAGACAACGACAGGCCGGTCAGTCCTGCGGTCAGGAAAAAAGCGATCTTATTCATGGTCACTCCCACTTTCTCTCGGTCCGCAGCCTCCCGCTCCAGACGCGCGGCAATGGTAGCAGCGGAGTTTCACATTGCAATAACGGAATGTTCAAATGAACATATCGAGTGCTCGCACACCGAGCGCGGAACGGCTTCTCAGCGTCAGAGCGTGATCGGCATGGCCGGCATTCGCCGTCAGCCGCTCGAATGCACAGATACAATGTTCAAATGAACGTCTTGTGTCAGTTGCGCAAAAATATCATTTCTGTCGGGGACGCAGATATTTCCCGCAGCAACGAGGGCTGGCCCGCGTCAAGACAGACGGCCGGCGACATACACGCGTTCAAATAAGCGGCACGACCCCAAGCCTTCATCGCCGCATCGAGGACGGCCTCACGACGGGCCGGATGTGCGCGGCTGACGCCAATGACCTCCAGAAAACATAAGCCGCGCCTCAGACGGCTTGAACACGGGCTTTGCGCCACGCCGCAAACCGCTCGAGCGTTTCTTTGTTGGGCGGGTAGACGCCGAGTGTTGGCTTGCCGGATTCGATCTCCTGCTTCAGGAACTCCTCCTGCTCCTCCATCGCGACGGCCTCGTCGGCGATCTCGCCTACATATTCCCGAGGAATGATGATGACGGCCTCGCTGTCTCCGAAAACGATGTCGTCCGGGTAGACCGCAACGCCGCCGCAGGCAATCGGCTGGTTCATATCCGATGCGTGATGGGCAACCAGATTGGCGGGCGCCGCAGGACCCAGGCAATAGGTGGGAAGGCCGAGCTGGGCGATATCGGCGGTGTCGCGAACACCTCCGTCGAGCACGAGACCGGCGCAGCCGCGATAGACAAGGCGACGAGCCAGTACCGCGCCAATGCCGGCGATGTCGGCGATCGAGCGGCAGTCGAACACGAGCACGTGGTCCTCCGGTATCGTGTCGATCGCCTTGCGCTGCTGGTTGGACGGATCGGAACTATAGGTCGAACCGTCGATATCCTCGCGGGCCGGAATATAACGGACGGTGACGGCCGGACCGATCATCGGTTTTTCGGTGGCCGCGAGCGGCCGCACGCCGCGAACAGCGGTGTTCCTCAGCCCCCGCTTCAGCAGCAAACTGCTGAGACTCGCCGAATTCGTCTGCAAAAGTTTGGCATAAACCGATGGGTCCAAAGCGGTCATGAGATCCCTCCCCTTGTTCGGCGAAAGATCTACCATATCAAAGCAATTGTTCAATAGTGGATTTATAGTTTCTTATTTGGACAACGGATGGAGCCCATTGATGGTTTTCGTCAGCGTAGCAGCCGCCTCCAGGACCTCGCGCCGGATCGACCGAGCCCGATCCGGTGTTGCCTCTCCAATGAACGGGACGCTGACGGTGGCGATCAGACGACCTTGATCATCGAATACCGGCGCGGCGAAGGCGCGCAAGCCGAGGTTGGATTCCTGATTGTCCTCAGCGTATCCGTTGCGGCGAATTTCCACGAGCGCCTCTTTCAGCGCCTCCGGATCAGTGATCGTGTAGGGCGTCTTGGCCTCCAGCCCGCCGGCGCAGTAGGCTTCGGCTTCACCGTAGTCCGAATAGGCCAGAGTAAGCTTGCCCGCCGCTCCGACGTGCTTACGCGAGCGCGCGCCGACCTTGATAAACAAAGCATAGTCGCCGGGACTCGAAGCGGCAAATATCGTCATCATTTCATACCCCTCGGGCACGGCCAGCTTGAAGGATTCCATTATCCGCTCCGCCGCCGCCGCAAGAATTGGCCTTGCCGCCTCGATGAGCGTCACCCGATCGGCACCGGGCGATATCCGCCGGGCAAGCTCGACGAATTTCGGCCCCAGTTCGTAGGAGGCTCCGCCATTGACCCGCGCGACCAGGCCATGCGCAGTGAGCGAATTCAGAATGCGGTAGACCGTCGAGCGGGGCACATGCAGCTGATCGACCAGAGCCCCAAGGGAAATGCCCGTTTTCGCATCGGCCACCGCCTCAAGCAGATGCGCCGTCTTTTCCACTACGGGAGAACCATGCTTCGGTTCATTCATGAAATTCATATTCCATTAGAGAATTAATCTTCTTGACTTGCCCGGCGTTGACAACCATCTTGTCCACCGCAAGTGTCGTATTTGACACTACGCGCTTGCGGGAGGAAGTAAAGCCGATAGAGCGCCGAAGAGATCCTGCGCAGCCGAAAACGGCTGCCGCGAACTGGATGCCGGCGCGCGGCTGGGAACGGGAGGAGGCTTTCATGGCGATAAGGACTATCCACGCAATTTGCATCGGGCTGGCAATCTCCTTGGCGGCGAGCGTCGCAATGCCCGCCTACGCTGCCGAGGACAAGCTGACGGTTGTGGTGACCGACGAACCGAAGTCGCTGGATCCCTGCGACACCGACCTTTCGGGAAACTCCCGCATCCTGCACAACAATATCACTGAGGCGCTGGTCAACCTCAGCCCGCAGGACGGATCGGTCGTTCCAAGCCTGGCCACCGGCTGGCGACAGGTCGATGAGCTGACCTGGGAGTTCAAGCTGCGCGAGGGCGTGACGTTTCATGACGGCAAGCCGTTCGATTCCAACGCAGTCGTCGCCGCCGTCAAGCGGGCTCAAGATCCGGCACTGGCGTGCGAAGTCGGACTGGCCACCTTGAAGGGCGTCAAGCTCAACGCACAGGCCGCCGATCCGACGACCGTCCTCATCAAAACCGACGTCGTCGAACCGATCCTGCCGAACAAGATGTCTGCCGTCGACATCGGTTCACCGGCGACCCCGAACGACGGCAAGACGCGCAGCCCGGCCGGAACGGGGCCTTACAAGCTGGAAGCATGGACGCCAGGCCAGTCCGTCACGCTCACGGCCTATGACGGCTATTGGGGCGATAAGCCGGCGGTCAAAAACGCGACGATCATCTGGCGTGCCGAATCCGCCGTTCGTGCGGCAATGGTGGAGACCGGCGAAGCGCAGATCGCCTATGAGATCGCGCCGCAGGACGGCACGACCGAACAGGACCAGGCCTTTCCGAACGCTGAAACGTCACTGTTGAGGATCGATGCCCAGGTCCCGCCACTGAATGACAAACGCGTGCGCGAAGCGCTCAATCTCGCCATCGACCGGGACGGCCTCGTCGGAACCATTTTCCATGGGGACGCCCAGAAGGCGATGCAGGTCGTGCCGCCTTCCGTGTTCGGCTTCAATCCCGACATTCCCGTCTGGACCTATGATCCGGAAAAGGCGAAGTCGCTGCTTGCTGCTGCCAAGGCCGATGGCGTGCCGGTCGATAAGGAGATTGTCATCTACGGTCGCATCGGCATCTATCCCAACTCCTCCGAAAGCCTGGAGGCCGTTCAGGCGATGCTGGCGGATGCCGGTTTCAATGCGCGGCTTGAAATGCTCGAGACCAGCCCGTGGCTGAAACGGCTTCTGAAGCCGTGGGACAAGGATCGTCAGCCGTCCATCCTGCAGACGCAGATCGACAATGCCGAGGGAGACGCCGTGTTCACTCTGCCCAACCGCTTTACCACCGACGGCAATCAGGCGACAATCGCAGACCCCAAGCTCGACAAACTGATCGCCGATGGTTCGAAGGCAACCGGCGACGAGCGCAAGACGCTGTTCCAGGAAGCATTCCGATACATCGCCGTCGATGTGGTCAATATCGCGCCGCTCTTCCATATGGTCTCGATTGCCCGCGTCGCAAAGGACGTGAACTACACCCCCGATGTGCAGGCCGGCAACGAGATCAAGCTGAAGTCGATCAGTTATCGCTGATCGTAACCTCTGTCGCCTGAGGAGAGCGGATGTCCCTCACCTATTTCCTGAGACGTGCAGCCTTCGCGGCGCTGGCGCTTGCGGCGTTGATGACGTCCGCTTTCTTCCTCGTGCGGCTGACGGGTGATCCCGTCAATCTCTACCTGCCTGTCGACGCCTCGGATGCGGCGCGCGAAGCCATGCGGGCCCGCCTTGGGCTCGATCGCTCGCTTCTCGCCCAGTTCTTCGATTGGGCCTGGGATATGCTCAGCCTCGATTTCGGGATGTCCCTCTGGCACCATCGCCCAGCCATGGAGGTGGTGCTGGAAGCGTTGCCGAATACATTGGCGCTCGGCGCCATCGCCTTGGCGCTCGCCTTTGCCGCCGCGATCGTCGTCGGCTCGATTGCGGCGGTGAATGCCGGGGGCTGGGTCGACCGGGGCGTCAATCTCCTGTCGCAGGCTGCCGCCAGCGTACCCGATTTCTGGCTCGGCCTGATGGGCGTGCTTCTGTTTGCGGTCACCTTCCGAATTCTGCCGACGTCGGGCTTCGGCGGTCCCGTCTACTGGGTTTTGCCGGTCGCCTGCCTGTTTGCCCGACCTTTCGGAACGCTGGTGCAGATCATCCGCGGCTCGATGATCGCAGCGCTGAATGCAACATTCGTCCGCACGGCCCGCGCCAAGGGTGCCCGTGATGGACGCGTCACCTTCGTGCACGCGCTTCGCAACGCGCTCCTTCCGGCGGTCACAGTGACCGGCGATCTCGCCGCGCAGTTCGCCGGCGGCGGCGGCGTCGTCGAAGTGGTCTTCGGCTTTCCCGGTATCGGCAAACTTCTGATCGACGGCATCCTGAAACGCGATTTCGCGATCGTTCAGGCATCGATCTTTGCCGTCGCCGTCGTCATCTTCTTCATCAACATCCTGATCGACATGCTCTATGCCTCGATCGATCCGCGCGTGAGGGTCGAATGACCGACACATCCGCCGAGTTCCTCCCCGCCCGAGAGCGCCGCGGCCGGCGCATCCTCTGGCTCACGCGGGCGCTTTCGGGTGACCCGATGGCGGTGGCGGCAACCATCTGGCTGCTGATTGTCGTTCTTGCCATTGCCGCCGACAGCCTTTCGCTCCTCGGTGAGAACCGCATCTCGCTCAAGGCACGCAACCTGCCGCCGTTCAGCTTCGGGCAGTCCTGGACCTTATGGCTGGGCGCCGACGCGCTCGGGCGCCCTCTCCTCGTCCGTCTCATCGAGGCGGCATCGACGACGATTGGGATCGCTCTCGTTACGGTATTGACGAGCCTGGCCGGCGGGACGCTGCTCGGCGTCGTCGCCGGCTATTTCGGCGGCTTCGTCGGCAGCCTCATCATGCGGATCTGCGACATTATCCTCGGCTTCCCGACGCTGCTGGTGGCCTTGTTCGGCCTCTATCTGTTCGGCCCGAGCGTCAGCAACCTCGTGATCGTGCTCGCCGTGACCCGCATGCCGGCCTATATCCGCGTTGCAAGAGCCGAAACGCTGGAGGTCCGGGAGAGGCTTTTCGTCGATGCGGCGCGCGTCTTCGGCGGTGGACCAGGCTGGATCCTGCGCACGCACATTCTCCCGAGCGTCGCGCCGACAATGCTGACGCTCGCCTCCGTCAATCTTGCCATGGTCATGCTGTTCGAATCCGGGCTCAGCTATCTCGGACTTGGCATTCAGCCGCCTTCGGTCAGCTGGGGGCTGATGGTCGCGCAGGGCCAGGGCTACCTGTCCTCCGCCTGGTGGCTCAGCTTCTTCCCCGGCCTCGCCGTCATGTTCACCACCATGTCCTTCAACCTTCTCGCCAACTGGTTCCGGATCGTCAACGATCCGTCGCAGCACTGGCGGCTTATGAGCCGGAGGCGCTGATGGCCCTTCTCGACGTCAAGGACCTTCAGGTCAGCTTCGACACGGCTGCCGGCCGCATCCTCGCCCTCAACGGCGTCTCCTTCTCGCTTGAGCGCGGCGAGGTTCTGGCGCTCCTGGGAGAAAGCGGCTCGGGAAAATCGGTGACCGCCGCGGCCATCATGGACCTCGTTCCCAAGCCGCCTGGCGCGATCGACCGCGGCTCCATCCGCTTCGAGGGTACCGAGTTGCTGCAGCTTCCGCGGAACGCGCGGCGTGATCTCTGCGGCGACCGGATCGCCCTGATCTTTCAGGACGCGCTGGCGTCGCTCAATCCGGTCTATCCGGTCGGCTGGCAGATCGCCGAGATGTTCCGCATCCATGGGCGCAAGCCGGAAGGCGGTGTGAAAAATGCGGTGATCGACCTGCTGACGGCGATCGGCATTCCCGACCCCGAACGGCGCGCCAGGCAATATCCGCACGAGTTTTCGGGCGGCATGCGCCAGCGCATCATGATCGCCATGGCCGTGGCGCTCGAACCGGATATCATCATTGCCGACGAGCCGACGACGGCGCTCGACGTTACGATCCAGGCGCAGGTCGTCGAGCTGCTCCGCACGATCCGCGGCCGCAGCAATGCCGGCATGATCTTCATCACCCATGATCTCGGCGTGGTGGCCGAGCTCGCAGACCGTGTCGCGGTCATGTATGCCGGCCGCATCGTCGAAACCGCAAGTGTTTTCGAACTCTTCGAGGATGCCCGGCATCCTTACAGCGTCGGGCTGCTTGCCTCGCAGCCGCGCATAGACACCGACGAGGACGAACTGATCCCGATCCCCGGCTCGGCCCCCAATCCTGTCGCGCTGCCGTCCGGCTGTGCCTTCAGGACACGCTGTCCGCGCGCCGATGGCGTCTGCGCCGAGCTGGCGCCTCGTCTTGAAACCGTCGGTCCAGGTCGCCAGGCTGCCTGCCACTTCCCGGTAGCGCCAGCATGAGCGAGCCTCTTCTCAAAGTGCAAAATCTCTCCCGGCACTTCGGCAGTGGCGCAACGGCGGTGCGCGCCGTCGATGACGTCAGCTTCGCCATCGCCCGGGGCGAAACGGTCGGCCTCGTCGGCGAAAGCGGATGCGGCAAGACCTCGCTGGTACGCACGCTCCTGAAGCTCGGGCCGGCAACGAGCGGCAGCGTCCTGCTCGACGGCGTCGAGATCACCGAGGCGAGCGGCCGCCAGTTGCATGATCTGCGCCGAAAGATGCAGGTCGTCTTCCAGGACCCTTACCAGTCGCTCAATCCGCGCCTGCGGGTCGACCGGTTGATTGCCGAACCTTGGGCGCTGCACCCCGGCGTCCTGCCCAAATCTCGGTGGCGGGAAGAGACGGTCAAGCTGCTCGAATCCGTCGGATTGCGCGCCGAACATGCGGAGCGCTATCCCTCTGAATTCTCCGGAGGCCAGCGTCAGCGGCTCGGCATTGCGCGCGCCCTGACGCTTGATCCGACGCTCCTCGTCTGCGACGAGCCGGTCTCGGCCCTCGACGTCTCGGTCCAGGCGCAGGTCGTCAATCTGCTCGCCAGGCTGAGGCGCGAGCGCAATCTGGCGATGCTGTTCGTCGCCCATGATCTTGCCGTCGTGCGGCATGTCTCGGACCGGGTGATGGTCATGTATCTCGGCAAAATCATTGAAACAGGACCGAAACACTCGATCTTCAGCGCGCCGGCCCATCCCTACACCCAGGCCCTGATGTCGGCGGTCCCGACACCGGATCCGCGGCTTCGCGGACAACGTAGCCGCATCGTTCTGAAAGGCGACCTGCCAAGCCCAGTCGATCCGCCGAGCGGATGCCGGTTTCGAACGCGCTGCTGGAAAGCAACGTCGATCTGCGCGGAACAGGAGCCGGCCTTGACGAACAGGACGGCAATCCCCGGACTGCTGACCGCCTGCCATCACGCCGATCCGGGTCTTCCACGATCGCGCAGCCGAAATGTAGGGGCGTCGGAGGCTGAAGGCCATTTCGTGGGCTATTGAGTCGGACTTCCTGGTAGTCCGGCGCGCGCCAAGTCTGCAGCGGCTTGATCGAGAATCTTAGGATCTCTGAAGTTCCAGGTTTGCCGCCACGACTGGATCGTCGCCCCTGGCGCTGACTTAAGCATCTTCTCGACGGCAGCTCGAGCGTCCGCTTGGCGTCCGAGACGCATATAGGCGACGGCCAGCTGCAATGGAGCGTCGGCGAATTCCGTGGTTTTCAGAACCTCAACAGCGTCTTCGTTTTTGCCAAGGACGATAAAGATAAAGCCTCGCACGTAGTTGACAAACCAGGATAATGCCGGGTCCCGTGCGGCGGCCACGTCGGTCAACTCAAGCGCTTTTTCCGTCTGACCGGCCTGCAAGAAAATACTTGCGGCATCCGTGAGCGTGAAAGCATTATATGGTGCCGCCGCGATGGCCTTGTTCATTGCCACAACAGCCCCATCATGATCCCGCTTGAGCGTCAGGAGCCAAGCGTTGAGCCAGTTTGCCAGCCGTGTTACCTGCGGGCTCAGGTTCTTGTCTGCGAGAACTTGGTTGACTAGCCGCTCCGCCTCCTGAATATCTTGCTGCGGGTTAGCACTGTGGAGCAACGCGACTTTTAACCAGTGAGACCACCCCAGCTCCACGGTCAGCAATGGGGAGCCTGGGAACACCTGCAGCCCCTGTCGTGAAATCTCCCCTGATCGCTCGAGACCTTCCTTCGTGTAAAGGTTCAATTGGCTTTCGGCGCGGAGGTAGTAGTCGTATTCCGCGAGGTTGGTGCTGTCTTTCCCCCAAGCCTGACTGTAATCCGCTTTGCGAATGGCTCCGAATTCACCGGTCATCGCCCCCACGATCTTGCCGGTCAACTCATCCTGAAGCGCCCACGGGTCGGTTCCGGACTTGTCGAACCGGTCTGCCCAGACATGGTCCCCAGTCTTGGCGTTGACGAGCTGCGCCACAATGCGCACCCTCTCGCCCTCCTTGCGCACGCTGCCCTCGACGACATAGCCAACGCCCAACTCCCTGCCGATCTCGCGAATGTCGCCTTCCTTGTCCTGATACGCAAACGACGAGGTTCGCGAGACCACGGCGATGTCAGAAAAGCGAGAGAGGATGGCGATGACGTCGTTTGCCACCCCTTCTCCCAAGTACCCCAGCGTCTTGTCGACGCTCAGATCCTTGAAGGGAAGCACGGCGACAGATGGGATTGTATTGGAGACTACAGGCGAGGTCACCGCCCCCGGATAATACAGCGCCAACCAGACGGCCAGTAGGGCCACGACGGCTGCCGGGACGCCGAGTGCCCACCACAGTCGGCGGATTCCGCGCTTTTGCAGAACGCGTCGGCGGGACGAGGCGTCGATGCGCACGTGATAGACGTCGATAGGCTCTTCGATGTTCTTAACCTTCTGCCGCCCCGCGGAGTCGAAACGAAATGCGAGCTTTTTCTCGACCTCCTTCGCCACCTTACCTGAAATACAGATTCCGCCCGGAAGCGCGAGTTGCTCCAGCCTGGCCGCGACGTTCACGCCTTCGCCATAACGGTCATCGCCATCCACGATCACTTCGCCGATGTTGATGCCGATGCGGACGTTGAACCTCTCTTCCTCTGCTACAGAAGCGTTGCGCTCTGCCATTCCGCGCTGGAGAGACACGGCACATTCGACAGCGTCGACCACGCTTCCGAACTCTGCCAGAAGGCCATCGCCCATAAGCTTGAAGACACGCCCATGATGCGCCGCAATCTCGGGCTCAAAAAGCTCGGTGCGGCGCGCTCGGAGCCGGTCAAAGGTGCCCTCTTCGTCCTGCTCCATCAGTGCGGAATATCCGACCACGTCGGCCGCCAGGATTGCAGATAATCTGCGCTCCATGTCTTAGCTCCCAACATGTATTGCGCGCGCTAAAGACTATACAGGACTTTGCCGAATATTACACGGTGCTTATAGAGCATCCGAAGTTCCGGAGGAGATTTATCGGCCTATTCTTGAAGCCCCCCGAACAGGGTTCCGGTCGTGATTGCGGCGCTTTGGCACTGCGCGGGGAGGAAGCTCTGTCAATGCCAGGTCACCGTAGCTGCAGTTGGATGATCGGCAGAGCCAACGTGAGGAGTGCGGCGAAGACCATGAGGACGCCGTAAGGTATCTTCCGGCTCGCCCGGATTTCCTCGATGCGCATGAAAAAGGCGAGATGTGCGACGCGCAGCGGCACCGGCAGCCGCAGGACCAGCAGCGTCACGATGCCGAGGACGAGGAGCAAAAACGAAAACGGCAGCATTCCGTGCCATCCGACAAAAAGGCCGATCGGCAGGAAAAGCTTGGCGTCTCCTGCGCCAAACAGCCGGAACACCCACAGCACCACGCCAAGCATAAACATCAGCAGACCGGCCCCGACGTCGCCGCCAATTCCGCTCGAAGCAAACAGCGCAGCGCCGACATCCTCGGAGCCAAGCATCACTGCCACCGCGCGCAGTGCATAAAGTGTCACGAGCGCAAGCACGATCGTGTTGGGTATCTTCCAGGTGCGGAAATCGGTCCAGGCGGCATAGAGAAAAAGTAATACTGATAGTGAGTTAATAAAAACGGCCATTTGCAACATAGGAATCAACCTTTTGGGCTATGATTAGCTACCATGTAACTTCGATTTTCACTCAACTTCGCCGAAATCAGCCTGTTGTTACGACATGACCCTGGGCTTTCGTCTTAACCATAAGTATAAATCTCAATTCGTGCGGGTATAAAACAATTGACTAAATTAGAATTAACAGACTATTAATAATCCCAGTCGAAGAGGCGGTCTCGACGACAAGGTGGCCGGGGGATTTACGGCGCACAACTTACCTGGGAGGTAATTCTCGATGAAAGCATTTGTAAACAGCGTACGCGCTTTCGCGCGGGAAGAAGATGGCGTCGCACTGACGGAATACCTCATTCTGCTTGGTTTGTTGGTCGGCGGAGTTGTTGCATCCGTTGTCCTGATCGGCGATGAACTCAACACGGCATGGGGATCGTGGGCCACTTGGTTCCAAGGACAAGACCTGGATGCGCCGGCTGCTGCGGGTTGATGCATCTCAGCTGCTTCCTGAGCAGCGCTTTTGAGCAGAAGAGAGGGGTTTTGTTAACCCCTCTCTTCTAAATTAGCATCAACGAATGGATGTATTCCGTTCAGTGTAGTGAGTAACCGTGATGCGTTCTTCAACGATTTTAAGCCTCGTCATTGCGTTTGTGCTCGCGGCAGCAGCAGTTTTCGGTATGCGCGAGTATCTGTCCGATCAGAAGGCCCGGCTGCTGGCGATGAACGGCATGAAGGCCGAGGAACGGACACTCGTCGTCGCCGCCAAGCCAATGCGCTTCGGCGACCGGATCCGATCCGAAAATCTCAGGGCCATTCCGTGGCCCTCCAATGAAACACCCGCAGGCTCGTTCGTCAGCATCGAGGCGGTCGTCGGCAACGATGCTCAGCCGCGTTATGCCATGGCGGCGATCGACCCTGGCGAGCCGGTACTGTCCTCGAAAATCACCGGTGCGGGCGAACGCGCCACGCTGTCGGCGGCGCTCGACCAGGGCATGAAGGCGGTCTCCATCCGTGTCAACGACGTGCTCGGCGTGGCCGGCTTCGTAAGGCCCTCCGATCGCGTCGACGTGCTTCTGACGCGGGTCGTGCGCGGGCCGGCAGGCAACGATCAGACCTTCGTCGACGTGCTTCTGCAAGGCGTCAAAGTGCTGGCGGTGGACCAGACGGCAGACGAGCGCAAGGACGAGCCATCCGTCGTCAAAACCGTGACCTTCGAGGTCACGACCGATGAGGCCCAGCGCCTCACTCTCGGCTCCAGCATCGGCACGCTCTCGCTGGCGCTTCGCAATATCGCCTCCTCCTCTGTCGAGCAAACCCGACCGATCACCGTCGCCGACCTCGGTGGCGGGGCGATGGCGACGGAGCTCGGCAAGGATTTGGAAAAGAATAAGTTGCCAGAACCGGAAAAACAAGTGCAGATTGTGGAACAAAAGGTCGAGCCGGTGTTGCCGGTCGAGCCGAAGTGGGCGACAGTGGGCGTCTGGAATACGACCAAGCGCGAGGAGCACCGAGTCGGCCTGGTCCAGTGATATTTAGGCGGCAGCCGCAAGTGCGGCGAGCCGAATGAGGGGGCTAAAGCAGGCATGGCGAATGGCAAGAGAAGCATCGCAAGGACGAAAAGCCTTGCGGCACTAGCGGCAGTGTTTTCGGCCTGTGTGTGTTTAGGGCCTGGATTTGCGGGCTCCACCAGTGCACAGGAAAAGTCCGTCACGCTCGGCAAATCGGTCCAGCATGTGACCTTGCCTCCGAACGAGACGCTGACGCTCAATACCGGCCAGCCGTTTGGCGATCTGGTCATCGGCAACGCCGATATGATCGACGTGGTGCCGCTTTCCGACCGGTCGCTGTTCATCCGCGGCAAAAAAAACGGCGCCACCAATATCTCGGTCTATGGCGACGACAAGTCGCTTCTCGGCGTCATCGACATCCGCGTCGCCAGCGATTTCAGCGAAGTCGCCTCCGCCATACGTTCTGCCGCGCCTTCGGCTCGGGTCAGAGTGGTCAACTCCAACGATCGCATTCGCCTGGTAGGCGTGGTCCGGGACGGGATCGAATTGCAGCGGGTGCTGGAAATAGCCCAGTCCTATTCCGATCAACCGGTGCTGAACCAGTTGCGCGTCAGTGACAGCCAGCAGGTGATGCTGGAGGTCCGTATCATCGAAGCCTCGCGCCAGACGGGTCGCGACCTCGGGATCGGGTGGTCCGGGCAGGGCAACAACAACCGCATCGGCAAGGCAACGACCAGCCAGGGTATCGCCGTGAATGATGACGGTGGCCTATCCCGTACTCTTCTTGACCCCAAGGGTGCGGCAACAGGTATGCTGCCCTTCGGCCAGTTGATCGCCAAGGTGCTGGAAATCTCGGGCGGCCACATCGACGTGGTCATCAACGCGCTCGAGCAGAAGGGATTGGTGCGTCGCCTGGCTCAGCCGAATCTCATCGCCATGAGCGGCTCGACGGCCAGTTTTCACGCCGGCGGTGAAGTACCGATCCTGAAGACCACGAATAACGGCACCACAGTCGCCACCGAGACGGACTATCGCCCCTTCGGTGTGCGGCTGACCTTCAAGCCGGTCGTGCTTGACGACGGCGTCATCAATCTGGAGATCGAGCCTGAAGTTTCCGAGCTTGATCCGTCGATCAATGTCAACGGCAATCCGGGTTTCATCTCGCGCGCTGCCAGCACCACGGTCGCGCTTCGCGACGGCCAGAGCTTTGCCATGGCGGGCCTGCTGCAGTCGATCAATGCCAAGGACATCCAGCAAATGCCGGGCCTCGGGCAGATACCGATCCTCGGCGCACTGTTCCGTTCGACGAGTTTCCAGAAGAAGGAATCCGACCTCGTTATCGTCGTCACCCCGCACATTGTGCGACCGGCCCGCCCGGGAGAGGATCTCTACAGTCCGCTCGATCAGACGCGTTCGTCCAACGACGTCGAGCTTTTTGCGCTCGGTGTCATGGAAGTCGACAAGGACATGCTCCGACGCTTTCGCAATGGCGTAGGTGTGACTGGGCCTTATGGTCATCGTCTCGACCTGAATCAGGGAGGCAAAGTCGTTGTTACAAAACGCTAAGCGGGTTCTTCTCGTCCTTGCAGTCGCCGGCCTCGCTTCCGGCTGCGCCGATTACATGAACAATCGCGACTCGATCACCTTCGGGGTCGGCAATGCCGTGGAAGCAAACAAGGCCATCCATATCGAGGACCCGTTCCCGCCGGAAGCCCAGCGAACCCGAATCGCAAGCGACGGCAAGCTGATCCGCAGGGTGGTCACTCAGTATCAGAACGGCGGGGTTGGCGTTGTTCAGCCGTCGCCAGCCATGGGGGCTAATGGGGCGTCCAACGGGGCGACCGTCAGCAAGTAGCTGGCGAAAGGCATGAACGGCGGCAGCGCGCCGAAGGGGAAAATGCACGAAACGGGGTCGTCACGGCGGATAGCGCCGTGATGGGGGTGTGCCAATGCTGAGCAGGATTGTCAGACGGTTCTGGAACGATCATCGTGGCTATGTCATCGCCTTGACGCTCATCGCCATGCCAATGCTTCTCGGCTTTTCGCTGCTGATCATCGATGTCGGCCGCAGCAGCAACCTGCATACCGATCTCCAGAACGCCGTCGATGCGATGGCGCTGGCCGGCGCCCGTGAACTCGATGGTCGCGATGATGCCATTACCCGGGCGCAGACCGCGATCGAGAAAATCTCCAATAGCGCGGCTTTCTCCGCGGGCGGAACCGGCATGTCGCTCGGCTCGCATATATCAGTGACCTATGACGCCGGAAACGATGCCGGGAGCACGGTCACAGTGCTTTTTCTGAAGGACATCCCGGCCAATGACGATACGCCCATCCCGTCTTCAATGGAGACGACAGTGGCCAGCGAAGCTTCCTATGCCTGGGTCATCGCCAAGCCGCAGGCGATGCAGACGATCTTTCCGATGCCGGTTGGCTTCAATCGGGATACGGTCAACATCGCTGCCGACGCCGTGGCGGTATATCACGCCAGCGCCTGCGACGTGACCCCGATCTTCATCTGCAATCCCTACGAGCCGGCGGGCAATACGAGCGAGGCCGCCAGCCAACAGGCGGCGACGGATCTCCACACCAACTTCGCGGCTGGCAATCTCTACGGCCGGCAGATCGAAATGCACAGCACGTCCTCCGCCAATCCCGGGCCTGGCAATTTCGGATTCCTGCGGACACCGCTGGGCAATGGCGCGAACGTGATGGCAGAGGCTCTGGCGACCGGCAATCCGGGGGCCTGTTATACCCAGGACAGCCTCGATACCAAGACGGGTGCCATGGCCGGACCCGTGGAAGCTGGCGTCAATACGCGCTTCGGCATTTATGAGGGGTCGTTCAAGGACTCGCGCGGGGACAGCCGCTATCGCCCGGCCCAGAACGTCCGCTCCGCGCAAGAGCAAACAGGGCAGAACGGCTGCAAAGGCTACGACCCGGCAATGGTCGGCAGCACGGTCGGCGATGTCACCAAGGCGGTGCCTTTGGGTTACGGCGCAACGATGAGTCCCCTCGGCGGCGGCAAGGTCAGCACCGGCAACAATTGGAACTACGCAAACTACTGGAGTGTCGCCCAGGGAGGCACGGCGCCGTCGGTCAGCGCGATCCTCGGCAACTATTCCAGCTATCCCCCGGGGGCCACCGGAACTCCGAGTCGGCCCTCTGCCTATGATGTCTATCGTTACGAGCTCAATACCGCGGCGCTACTCAACCATGCCTCTGCGAACGGCGAGGTCGGTACGCCGACGACGGGCGGCGGTCAGTGCTATTCGGGCCCTGCCCTCTCGAACTACACGGGGAGCGAGTACGGCGATCGCCGAGAGATTTTCGCCGCAATCGTCAATTGCGGCTACGAGGCATCGGTCGGCCATCTGAATGGTCAGAAGCAGACGCAGGCGGTTGCCTTTGCGCGCATGTTCATGACCAAACCGGCGATCAAGGCCGGTAGCGAGCGCTATCTTTCGCTCGAGGTGATCGACATCTCGGGCAAGGGTGGCCGCGGCACGCTCGACGAATTCCTCCGGGAAGAATCGGAACTGGTCAGATGATGGCGCTCCGCAATTTTATCCTGCAACGGCTGTGCCTCGGCTTCTGGCGGCGGGAGGAAGGCGCAGTGCTTGCCGAAGCGCTGCTCGCGATCCCCTTTGTGACGCTCTTTGCGGCAGGGATACTGGAGTTTGGCAGCATCTTCTGGCAGCGCATGCAGATCGACGCAGGCTTGCGCGATGCCGGGCGTTACCTCTCGCGCTGCCGACCCGCGTCGGGAACCTATGCGCCGACATGTAATCAGGCAACGGCGAAGACGATTGCCTTTTACGGAACGCAAACACCCGCGGCAAACGCTGAACCCCGCGTCCCCGACTGGAAGGACCCTTCCGACATCACCATCACGGCCCCCGATGCGGATGGAAACATCACCATTTCCACTGCGCATCTCTACAAGAGCTCGCCGGTGTTCGGCTTTCTGGGAATCGATGCCATCACGATCAGTTCCTCGCATGAAGAGAGATACATCGGATGGTGATCTCTAGGGCAATCAAGACATTCTGGCAGGATAGCAGCGGTGCTAGCCTTGTAGAAGCCCTGCTGACCTTTCCGATCGTCATGCTGGTATTCGCCGCCTTCATCGAATTCGGCTATGCCATGTCGCAGTGGAACCAGACGGTCAAGGCACTGCAATATGGTGCCCGTTTGGCGACGGTATCCGATCCGCTGACAACGAATTTCGATGCCGTTTTCCCGATCGACGCTGCCGATCCGCTCAACAACGGCAAAGCGGCGCCGAACGATGCCACGATATCCTCGACCTGCGGACCGGCTCTTGCCAACTGCACGGCGGCGTTGAATCGGATTGTTCGGGGAAGCGACGGCCTCTGCCAAGCAGGAACTGATCCTTACCCCGGCATTTGCGATCTCAACTGGCGCATCCAGCCGCAGAACCTGATGGTCACCTATCAGCGATCTGGGCTCGGCTATTGGGGGCGGCCGGACGGGCCCGTGCTGACGATGCGGCTGGAGGTGCGCGACATCACCTTCGATCTGCCGATCCTCGGCGGACTGTTGGGACTGAACGACATCACCATCCCGGCCCATCCGGTGACGATCACGACGGAAGATCTGAAGACCTGCTCAACCTGCTGACCCCCTTTGTTACGCGTAGGAAAGCGAAATGACAGCTCACATGAACATTGCCGCATCCACCAAGATCCTGGTTCTCTCCGACGACGCGGCTGCAGCGAGCTTCATGCTCGATACGTTCGGGTCGCTTTCGCGTTACGATGTCCGCCATCTGGCACTGAAGGCGCTTGGTGAAAAGGGCAAGTTCGATCCGACGCAGTTCGACCTCATCGTTCTCGACGTCGACAGGGGCGAATTGCTGCAGCGTCCGGAGGTCTTCGCGTTTCGCACCAGCTACCGGGATATCCCCCTCATCGTCGTTTCCGAAGATCTGCCGGACGACATGCTGCGGCTGCTCTTCCGCCTGAACGGCAATGACTGGCTGAAGAAGCCGCTCGAGCGCCGCGCACTGATCGACATGATTTCCACCCATGCGCCAGGCACCGGGGCCAGCGACAGCCGGGTGCATGCCGTGGTCTCAGCCGTCGGTGGTGCCGGCGCCAGCATGATCGCCTCATCGCTCGCGCATGTGCTGGCCCAGCCGACCAAGAATTCCACACCGCGGGTAGACTTGTTCGACACGGATTTTTGCGCCGGGACGCTTGGCCACTATCTCAACCTTGTCAACGACTACGACCTGAAACCCGTCATTGCCAATCCTTCCCGGGTCGATCTGGAATTCATCGATCTGGTCAGAAAGCGTCATTCGGGGGGCTTTTCACTGCTGTCCTTCAAGCAGCCATCCGTCCTTCTGGCGCCGAAGGGCGGTGAACTTGTGCTGCGTATGCTCGACGTAGCCGCCTTCGAGAGCGACCACACGATCATCGACGTTCCCTATTATGACACGCCGTGGAAATACGATGTGCTCACTTCGGTCAACAGCATCTGCATCGTCACTGAGATGACGGTTCCCGCGCTCTCTCAAGCCAAGGATTTGTTTGCCAATCTGGTACGGCTGCGAGGCAGTTCTGATCAGATATTCATCGTCATCAACAAATACCGCGCCAAGCTCTTCGGCCTCGGCGTGCGCCGACAACAAACGGAGAAGATTTTCAAGGATATCCCGACGCATGTCATTGGGGATGACTGGGATACCTTGAGCGAGGCGGCCAACCGCGGCGTGCTGCCATTTCAAGTGAATTCCCGGGCGCGCTTCTGCACCGCGGTCGGCAAACTCGGAGCACTGGTGCGATGAAGGCGGTCGCCAGTGGGCGCATAAGGTCCCGCGCCGCCGATGTCAGCCTTGTGGTTTTGGCAATTCTGGCCGCTGCCGGGGATGCCGCTGCAACCGGGCTTGTACCACGCAGCCTTGGGCCGACGACAAGTGCCGTGGTGGCGATCGAAAAGAACTACGTGGCTGGGACAATCGTCATCGTCACCGCCAACCGCACGCTGGATCTCGTCATCTCTGAAGGACGCGCGATCCGCTACAAAATCGGTGTTGGACGAGATGGATTTCGCTGGAGCGGTACCGTCAAGATTGGACGCAAGGCTGAGTGGCCTGACTGGCGCCCGCCTGCCGAGATGAAGGCGCGCTCAGCCGGACTTCCGGACCTGGTGCCTGCCGGCCCGCTCAATCCATTGGGCGCTCGCGGGATCTATCTCTACAAGGACCGGACCGACACGCTCTATCGCATTCATGGAACGAACGAGCAGTCGACGGTCGGCGGTTTCGCGTCATCGGGCTGTTTTCGCATGAGCAATGCCGACGTCATCGATCTCTACGAGAGGGTGAAAGTCGGTTCCACGGTCATTGTAAAATAGTTCAGGGGTGGGAAGCATGGCCAACGGCATCATGGGGCGTTTCTACAAGCAGCAGGAACCTGAAAGCCGGGAACATCTGGAGGCGGCCGACCTGTCTCCGGTCGGCGCTGTTCAGAACACGCCTGTCCAACCGGCCCCTGGCAGCGCCACGGCGAGTGGCGAAGAGGCGTCGCTCGGGGCGGACATGGTTTCCGAGCGGGTCAATCTGCACCGCTACCTGCTCGATCGCATCAACCTCGGGATCCTCGACACGCTCGACAACGAGGAGATCGCCACCGAAATCCGGCCGTTGGTCAAGGACTATATCCGGAGTAACAACTTTCCGCTGAATGCCAAGGAAATCAATGATCTGATCCGCGATATCACCGACGAGATGCTCGGGCTGGGACCGATCGAGCCGCTGCTGGCCGACGACACCATCGCCGATATTCTCATCAACGGCTACAACAGCGTCTATGTCGAGCGGAGCGGCAAGCTCGAGGGCACCGCGGTGCGGTTCAAAGACGAGGACCATCTGCTTCGGGTGATCAACAAGATCGTCTCGGCGGTTGGCCGCCGCGTCGACGAGTCAACGCCGATGGTTGACGCCCGCCTCAAGGATGGCTCACGTGTCAACGTCGCCATCAGGCCGATCTCCGTCGATGGGCCGCTTGTTTCCATTCGTAAATTTACCCGCAAGCCGCTGACACTGGAGCGCCTCGTGCAATATGGCGCCATGGCCGATGCGATGCGCATCCTTCTTAGCGCCGCGGTCAAGGGCAAGGTGTCCATGGTGATTTCCGGCGGCACCGGTTCTGGCAAAACCACCTTGCTCAATGCTCTCTCCTCGCAGATTTCTCCAAAGGAGCGGCTGATCACCATCGAGGATGCGGCCGAGCTTCAACTGCAGCAGCCACATGTCGGACGTTTGGAAACCCGACCGCCGACGCTCGACGGGCGCAATGAGATCCGGCAGCGCGAGCTTTTGAAAAACGCCCTGCGCATGCGTCCCGACCGCATCATCGTCGGCGAAGTCCGCGGCGACGAGGCGTTCGACATGCTGCAGGCGATGAATACCGGTCACGAGGGGTCGATGACGACGATCCACGCCAACACGCCCCGCGACGCTGTCGGTCGGCTTGAGCAGATGGTCGGCATGGCCGGGATGCCGATGTCGCAGTTGAGCATTCGCTCGCAGATCTCGTCCGCCATCACCGTCATCGTGCAGGTCCAGCGCCTGAGCGACGGCAGCCGCAAAGTTGTCTCGATTTCCGAGATCACCGGCATGGAGGGCGAAGTCGTGCAGATGCAGGAGATTATGAAATTCAAGAAAATCGGCACCGATGAAGGCGGGCGGATCCATGGAGAATTCCGCGCCACCGGCATTCGACCACGGTTCGTCGAGGAATTTGCCGAACTCGGGATCGAGATCCCTGTGGCGATTTTTGATCCCGGTAAACCGCTGCAAACGGGGCCAGTTCAATGACCCTTACTCTCGTTTACGCAGCTATTTTCACCGCCGCCCTTGTCGCTGTCGATGCGATCGTGCGCGGCTACTTCAAGACATCCGAACGTCACCGCGCTGTGAACCATCGGCTGAGCTTGCTCGAGGTCAGCGAGGATCATCGCAAGACCTATAGCGATATGCTCAAGGAGCGCGGTGTCGCCGGCAGTTGGCGGCAAGTCGCCATGATGCAGCGGCTGCTGCAGTTCTACGCCCAATCGGGCATCAAGTTCGATGCCAGGCGATTTGCTCTCTTCGCAATCGCGGGCGCGCTCTTGACGTGGCTGGTCGTGCAATTCCTCGTGCCGAGCACTCTGCTTAGAATACCCATCTTTCTCCTGATCGGCCTCCTCATCCCTGCAGTCTTCGTCTGGCGCGCCCGGGCGCGCCGCATGAAGAAATTCGAACTGAAGCTTCCCGAAGCCCTCGATGTCGCCAATCGCAGCTTGGCCGCCGGCCACCCGCTGCCGGCGGCGATTTCTTTGGTGGGACGCGAGATGCCTGATCCCATCGGCACCGAGTTCGGCCTCCTCTCGGATGAACTCACCTACGGCGTGACGCTGGACGATGCCCTTGTCAACCTGGCGGATCGGGTCGGCGTCGAGGATCTGAACCTGCTTGCGATATCCCTGAGCGTACAGGCGGGAACCGGCGGAAATCTCGTGGAGATCCTGCAGAACCTTTCGAAGACGCTGCGGGACCGGACAATGCTCAGGGCAAAGGTCAGGGCAATTTCCTCGGAAGGACGCATCACGGCGATCTTCATGTCGGTCTATCCGTTTCTGCTCTACGCGATGATCAAGGCGTTGTCGCCGACCTACTTCGACCCTGTTTGGGAGAGCGGCCATGGAGCCGCCGTGGTCAGCGTTTTGCTGGCCATCATGGCGATCGGGAACGTCATTCTCTACAAGATGGTCAATTTCGAGTACTGAGGCGGTCATGTCGAGTGAGTATGGAATCTACCTCATCGTCTTCTTTGCAGTGCTGATATTTTCTGCGGCAGCCTCGGAATTGTTCTTTCGACGACGCGAGGTTTCGGTTCGTGTGTCGAAGAGCTCGGCAGCGGCCGGCGAGGAATTCCACATTGGCGACACGACGATTGCCGATCTCGGCGAGGCGGAAAACCGCCTGATCCGCCGTTATTTCGAAATTACGCGACGTGACACCAATGCGAATTCGACCCAGAACCGGCTGATTCGGGCGGGGTATTTCGCTGCCGGCGCCGTGACCACCTTCCAGGTGATTAGGGCGGTGGTCTGTATCGGCGTGCTCGTCGCGGCGGTCTGGGCCTTAAACCGGATCGCGCCGGAGATGTCGCAGATGGCGACCCTGATCGTTGCCATGTTTGCTGCGGGCATGACCTTCATTCTGGTCAACATCTATATCGATCGGCGCGGCGCCGCCAAGGAGCGGGAATATCGCCGCCTCTTTCCCGATTTTATGGATATGCTGATCGTCTGCCTCGATGCGGGGATGAGTATCGAGGCGGCGGCGAACCGTGTTGCCCGGGAATTCGTCGACAAGCAGCAGGACTTCGGCCTGCATCTGTCGATCATGATGCTGGAAGTGCGGGGCGGCCGGCGATTGCGCGAGGCGCTCGCCAACCTTGCCACCCGCCTGAGGATTGACGAGGCCCGGACCCTTTCCGTTCTGTTCCGCCAATCGGAGGAGCTCGGGACGAGCGTAACCCAGACGCTGCGGGTCTACAGCAAGGAAATGCGCGACTTGCGTATTGTTCGCGCAGAGGAAAAGGCGAACGCCCTGCCGGTCAAGATGCTGCTGCCGCTCGGCGCGTTCCTTTTTCCGGTAAGCCTCATCATCGTTCTCGTTCCCATTCTTATCCGTGTCGTCAGTCTTCTCATCGGCTTGAAACCCGGCGGTTGAGCCAAGCGAGGTCGCATGCAGTATTCGCTCGAACAGCATCGTAACGATGACATCACGTCCCTCGATCCGCGTATGCCGGTGGCACCGGCAAGCATCGAACAAGCGGGATTGGATCCGTCGTTCCTGCTTCGGCTGGCATCAAAATGTGCAGCCGAGCAGGATACAACCACGGCATCTCATCTGGCTGAGCGGATGAAATTGCCGAAAGTGATCGTCAACATCCTGATCAAGGAACTCGTGAAACTCGCCTACCTCGAGGCTCGCGGCTTGGCCGGTGAGGATGTGAGATCCGATGTTCGATATGCGCTGTCGATGAAGGGGTTCGAATATGCCCACGCGGCGTCGCGTCAATGCCAATATGTCGGACCGGCGCCGGTGTCGCTGGACGCCTTCTGCCGACAAATCGACTTGCAGTCCATCCATTCCGAGCGCGTGACCCCGGAGCGGCTGACCGAGAGCCTTGACGGGCTGGTGCTCTCAGACGCGCTTGTCGAAAAGCTCGGCCCGGCCCTGAACTCCGGGCGCTCGATCCTGCTTTACGGGCCACCCGGCAACGGAAAGACGAGCATCGCCGAGCGGACGTCGCACCTGTTTCGCCAAACCATCTGGGTGCCCTATGCCATTGAGGTCGGCGGCCATGTCATCAGTTTCTACGATGAAGCAGTGCATCACCCCGTATCGGAGGCTGGCACGGACTCCCGTCCCAAAGGCGATCAACGATGGATCGAATGCCGTCGTCCGGTGATCAAGACCGGCGGGGAATTGACCCTCGATCAGCTCGATCTCACCTTCAACGCGGGGCCGAATGTCTATGAAGCGCCGATACACTTGAAGGCGTCAGGCGGCGTTTTCATCATCGACGACTTCGGGCGCCAACAGGTGGCGCCGCAGGCGCTCATCAATCGCTGGATTGTGCCGCTCGAGCGCGGCTATGACTTCCTGACGCTGCACACCGGCAAGAAGTTCAAGGTTCCCTTTGACGAGCTGGTCGTATTTTCGACGAATATCGCACCGAAGGACCTTTCCGACGAGGCCGGCTTGCGGCGCCTCAAGTACAAGATCTTTGTGAACACTCCGTCGCGCGACGAATATATCAGAATTTTCAAATCCTATGCGAGCGGCACCGGATTGGCTGTCTGTGATCCGGACCTGCACCTGTTCTACGATCGCAAGTACAAAGACGATGTGCTAGCGTCTTGCTATCATCCGAAATATCTTTTGGATTTCGTCGGTTCTTACTGCGAGTTCAACGGCATAGCGAGAATCGCCTCGCTCGACATGCTCGAACGGGCCTGGGAAGGTGTATTCACATCGGAATGATTGCGGGCTTGACGCCGAGCACGGCGCCTGAATCTATCCAATTAACGACTTACGGGGGAGTAAACGAATGACCAGCATCCCGAGCATCGAAGGCGAAGCAGGTGGCGTGAGACCAAGCAATACGCGAGCAATTGAGCCGAAATCCTCCAGAAACCCGCTGCTCGTCGGTCTGCTGCTCATGCTCTTGCCTGTGAATGCTGGCGTTCTCATCTATACGGCCAAAAACTCAGCGGATGTGCGCGAGAGCCGCGAGACCATCGCCGCCCTTAAAAGGTCCATCGATGGCCTGAGAGGACAAATGGAAAAGCAGTCGGACAAGATAGCGAGCAACGCCAAGGCCGACGAACTCGCCGCTATCCGTCAGGAAATGGAAAGCCTGCAAAAGGCGATACTTTCGACGAATGAACGGATGCGCAACGATATGAGCGGTACACGCATGGGGTCAGCTTTGGTCCTGAGCGCACCCGGCAAGGAACCAGCACAATTTTTCGCACCCCACGCTGTGCCAGCGGAGTCTCAAAATCCAGACAGCACTCTTGCGTCCATCCAAGCCGAGGGCATTGCAGTCAATAACCTGCCGCGTTACGAACGCACACTCTCGCCGGAAGGTCAGCTCATCCTTCGGAAGGCACGGTAGACACCGGCTTCAGTGAAATCTTCAAAGCAATCGGTGGTCGCCGCCGCGCCGATGCTCGCGATGCGGCAACGGCGCTCTTAAAGCTCTTTGTTGTTATGCATGTCGTTGTGCCGGAACCGCTGCACACTTCCGGGCGACATGCATTCGCTTTGTGCAGATTGCCAAATCGCCGAAGGGCTATCCCCGCTGAGGGTGATTCACGCTGTTCTTCATCAATTCGAGATTACGGGCAGTGACTTCGTTCCCGGGATCAAGCTCATAGGCTTTCAGGAAATACCGTCTGGCAGTGCGCAAGTCACCGCGTAAAAGGTGAGAATATCCGATATTGTTGTAGTAGACCGGGGTGTTGCCGATCATTCGCGAAAGCTGCTGGTAGGCGCGGTCGGACGTGTCGAAGCGGGCAACCATGTCGGCCGAGGCTGCCAAGCCTAGCCAGGCGGCCGGATCCTCCGGAAAGACGTCGACCGCTCGCTTGTAAATGGCGTAGGATTTTCCGTAGTTCTTTTCCTGAAACTGCAGTTTCCCGTTGGTTATCAACTCGTCGTTCTTGTAGAAGGCGACGGCCGAGTCATCCTCAAGGGTCTTTGCACTATCGCCATAGGCGGCAAGACCATCAACGCCGGATGACTGGCAACCAGCCAAAATTGCTCCAGTCGCTATCAAAAACGCAATGCATTTAGTTCCAGCTCTGATCTGCAACATTCAACTTGATCCCCCATCAGACATTCTTTACCTGAGATTCGGATGCGCTCACCGAAAATCATCGTAAAAAAAAGCTAACAACTCCAGAATTTGAGCAAATAGTCGCAAAAAAACGACAGATGCGGTCTTCGCCGGAACGCGCAAAGGTGATACACGCCAACTATCCAAAGTTGGTATCATGTGCCCGGTGATTCTCAGAGTAGAAAATTAATCCACGTCGCCTACCCTTTTCGTCAGGTCAAAGGATGGTACGCCCTATGCGGATCGCTATTTTCACGATGATGCGACTTGGGCCGTCCCTGGCTTACGCGACAGCATCGATCTTCGTTCTCAGCATGCTGCTCTTGGAAAGCTTCCCCTCAAGCGCCTCCGCCTGGTGGCTGCATATGACTATTCTTCCTGTCATGCGCGAGCCGATCTATCTGCTTTTGGCGGTACCCGGCATTGGAATTTGGAGCGCCATGGCCCTGCTGACGCTTGCATCGATTTTCGGGATTCGAGTGGCCTTGCAACCGCAGCGACACCACCGGTCAGGATTCATCCATGCCCATATCGCGCTGATCGCGACCGGTCTGACGATGGGGCGGGCAGCAGTTGCGCAAGCCGGCCTTTCGGATTTTACGCTGCCTCAATTTCAGCGGGGCGACTGGTCGTTCCTGCCGCTATCCTACTCACCGCTTGGGACCTTTCTTTTTATATCGGTGTTTTTGGCCTGCATCTGCTGCCATGTGAGAATCATCAAGCGCACACTGTCCGCGTGATAGGAAAGGGTCGAACGCCCCTGCTCAATAACAATCGGTAGAGTCTCGGCGTTCTTCGCTTGTTCGCAAACATGAGACGCCCTCTTTCTTTTTCTTTGTAATTTCCGACATATATTAAATATCATGTACGTTCCGCAGATTGTCACGCGGGGATTAAGGTGTTGGCGATGGCAACCGCCAATCTTCACTTTGTTGTTTTTGCTGCTCTCAGCTTGGGGCTTCGTCGCACAATCGGCGTCTGACCGCACGTCTGTCGTTCTCAAGGTGAACGGCGCCATTGGGCCTGCGATAGCCGACTACGTAAAGCGAGGCATTCAGCGTGCTGGCGAACGCGGAGCAGTCTTGATCATTCTGCAAATGGACACACCAGGTGGCCTTGACAGCTCCATGCGGGAAATCATTCGCGCGATCCTTGCCTCGCCGGTGCCTGTCGCGAGCTTCGTCGCGCCAAGCGGGGCACGGGCTGCGAGTGCCGGCACCTATATTCTCTACGCGAGCCACATTGCGGTAATGGCACCTGGGACCAATTTAGGTGCGGCGACACCAATCGCGCTCGGCGTAAAGCCTTTCGGCGATACGGAACCCGAAAAGAAGCCGGGCGAATCTGGCAAGCAGGCAGAAGCTCCAGGCGATGCCCGCGAAGCAAAAGCCGTTAACGACGCAGTCGCTTACATTCGCGGGCTTGCGGAATTGCGCAATCGCAACGCCGACTGGGCAGAGCGTGCTGTCCGTGAAGCTGCGAGCCTTTCATCCGCTGCGGCAGTGCGCGAACATGCCGTCGATTTCACGGCAGTTGATGTCACCGATCTCCTTGCAAAGGCACAAGGGCACGTGGTGCGGGTCGGTCAAACGGAGGTCCGACTCGATACCGCCGGTTTGGCCGTGCAGGAATTCGAGCCTGACTGGCGCACGCGCCTGCTTTCCGTCATTACCGATCCGAACATCGCAATCATCCTGATGATGGTCGGCATCTATGGCCTGATCTTCGAATTTCTCGCACCTGGGACAATGCTTCCTGGCACGATCGGCGGCATTTGCCTCCTGCTTGGTCTCTATGCCCTGGCATTGCTGCCGGTGAGTTTTGCCGCCCTCGGGCTTATTTTCCTCGGCGTGGGATTGACTGTGGCTGAGGCGCATTCGCCAAGCTTCGGCGCTTTGGGCATCGGCGGCGGGGTAGCCGTGATCCTGGGAGCAACCATTTTGTTTGATCCCGATATACCCGGCCTGGAAGTGTCGCGCCCCCTACTGGGCGCAATTGCATTTGCGATTCTTGCGTTTAGCCTTGTCATTGCTCGCCTGGCATTCACCTCGCGCTTGCACCAGGTTGCCACCGGTGCAGAGGAGATGATCGGCATTTCCGGTAAAGTCGAGAGTTGGACGGGGCTCACGGGGTACGTCATTGCGCATGGCGAACGCTGGAAGGCGGTTTCCGCCGAACCCCTTGTTGCTGGTGACCCTGTCCGCGTGATCGGCCGCAATGGGCTGGCGCTCGAAGTCGCCAGCCGTCCAAAGGACACTTAACGGCGCTCAGGAAGCAGGAGGAGGAGCCATGGATATGTTTGCAGATCTTGCCTTCTATTTGGTGGTCATTGTCATTGCGGTCGCCATCCTCGCATCCGCGGTTAAGATCCTGAGGGAATATGAGCGCGGCGTCGTGTTCACACTTGGCCGTTTTACCGGAGTCAAGGGACCCGGCTTGATTCTGCTCATCCCCTATGTCCAGCAGATGATCCGAGTCGACTTGCGCACGCGCGTACTCGATGTCCCCAGCCAGGACGTCATCTCGCATGACAATGTCTCGGTTCGTGTCAGCGCGGTGATCTATTTCAGGGTTATTGACCCCGAGAAGTCGACAATACAGGTCGAGGATTTCATGATGGCAACAAGCCAGCTTGCCCAGACGACATTGCGCTCCGTGCTCGGCAAGCACGACCTCGATGAAATGCTGGCAGAGCGTGACAGACTCAACTCGGATATTCAGGAAATCCTTGACACTCAGACCGATGCTTGGGGAATTAAAGTAGCCACTGTCGAGATCAAACATGTTGACATCAACGAGTCGATGATCCGCGCGATTGCTCGCCAAGCGGAAGCCGAACGCGAACGCCGCGCAAAGGTCATCAATGCCGAGGGCGAACAGCAAGCGGCCGCGAAGCTGCTGGAGGCGGCAGAAATTCTGGCCAAGCAGCCGGAGGCGATGCAACTTCGTTACTTGAGCACTTTGAACGTCATCGCCAGCGAGAAGACTTCGACGATTTTATTTCCCTTCCCGATGGAGTTGGGCAATCTGATGGCCATTAAGCCGAAGTGATCGACCGAAGGGCATAGCCCGGGGTCTCATGCGCGCGCGGCGAACTTCGAGTGGGTTTCAGCCGGTTTTTCGGGCGCGACTTTGCGCGAGACGATAGCTGTCGCCTTTCATCTGGAGATATTGACGTGGTGGATGACACGATCGAACAGCGCGCCGCTCAGACGCTCGGCCCCGTGTTCTCGTATTCGTCCAAGGAAAGATTGCTGGTGAACAGTTCATGGCAAGGACCGAACTCCTTAAAACTGTGCCAGCAAGATGGAATGATGTTTTTCTTTTCACCTGTTGCTGATGCTCCAGGCAGCTAACCCAATTCGGTGCCCATTTGAATGGCTGTCTCTGCGGTTCTGCTAATGCGACGAGGCGTGAGTCCAAATTTCCCACAAGGGTGAAGTTCCAATTCTGCTTAGGCGATATGTTATAACACAGCGACGCGTTGGATTATCCTTCCCCGGGATGATGATTGGCAATAGGACGCTTGAAATCGCGGATATGCGGACTTCAACCACAAAGATATTCAAGAGCATAACCCGCACCATAGACAGTACGAATCCTCAGATTACGGAGTCCTGCAAACGCTTTCCGCAGCCGGCCGATATGCACATCGACCGTCCGACTCTCCACTGCGTGCGGATCTGACCAGACGGCCTCAATGAGTTGCCCCCGGGTGCTGACTTGACCTTGCCTTTCCAAGAGGAACCGGAGGATTCTTACCTCCATAGGCGCAAGGGCTATTCTCTTCCCCCCGACGACGACAGCGTGCGGCTCGAATATAAACTCGGCAGGGACGGCCAAACTTCGCCGGGTCACAGCCTCCGACCGCGGCTTTATTCCGCGCAAAAAGGCGAGTAGCTTCGACGGCGACAACGGACGCGTGATGCCTTCCTCAAGGCCCGACTTAATCAGTTGCAGGTGCTGTGCGCGCATATCCCCACCGATGAGCACACCCACGGAAACCCCCGCGTCCTTCAACAGCGCACATAGAGACGCAATATCACTCGGCCAGCCCGCACAATCCAGGAGGACTGCAGAAATCTCTGCCGACGCGCAGGCCTCCACAACATCCCCTTCACTTGCACCGAGACGAGCCTCGAAGCCTTCGCTACGCAGAATATGCGCGAGCAGCAAAAAAAGCTCGGCGTCCTGCGAGCAAACCAGAACGACAGGTGTCACGTCGATTACCCCTTTGTCGTTTGAAAAAACGTCGACACTCAACTCGGCGCGAACTCGCCGCCGTTGACATCGATGATAGCTCCGTTGACGAACCCGGCGTCCTCCGACGCCAGAAACGCGATTACGGCAGCGACATCATCCGGAGAGCCGAGCCGACCGGCCGGAATGCGGGCGAGCGCCTCGATGTTTGTCTTGTTTTCGGAGGACCCAGTCAGTGGTGTGAGAATCCGCCCCGGCGCCACGACATTTGATGTTATGCCATAGGGGCCATATTGAGAGACCAGCACGCGGGAGAAGCCTGAAAGTGCGGCTTTTGACGCCACATAGCTCGGGCCGGCGATCCGTGGTCTTGTCCGGCCCGCAAGGGATCCAACCAATATAACGCGCCCATAACCTCTTTCCTTCATGGCGGGCAGAACGGCCCGACAACACAACATCGTGCCCGTCAGGTTGACGGCGAGCACGTCGTTCCACTCCTCAAGAGCAAGGTCGGAGACGTCCACGGGACCATCGGGACCTTTCGGCGATATCCCCGCGTTGCAGACGAGGATTCCAGGTGGACCCCAGACATCCGCGACTTCGCCAAAAAACTGTGCGACCGCCGCCGGATCACGGAGATCGACCTGTCTCGCAATCGAGCGTTCTGGTCCGAAAGCCTCGGCAAGTGCTGCGCCGGCGGCCATGACGCTTTCCTGACCATGGCTGAAGACGGCAAGCCGATGGCCGGCTTTGAGCAGGCGAAACGCGGTGGCAAGACCGATCCCGGTCGTGCCTCCGCTGATGACCGCAACATGTGCGCCGGACTCGGCGCTCATGCCGCTTGATCCATTGCGGCAAACAGCGACAGCGGTGGATGGGCGCCAGGGTCTGTCATGACTTCGATCAGCAGAGGACCCTCTCCAGAAAGACCGCGCTCGAGGTAACGAGGAAGATCGGCGGGATCGGAAATGCGGACTGCCGGGCAACCGCAGGCTTCCGCAATTTTCTGATGGTCGACATCCGCAAAGCTGCAGGCAGTCGTGAACCTGCCGAACTTGGCAGTTTCCGCGTCACGCTGAAAACCGAGGATGCCATTATTCAACACGATAATGAGGATGGGGAGCTTGCTACGCACCATCGTCTCCAGCTCCGCCCAGCTATGCGCGAAGCCGCCGTCCCCGACAATCGTAACGACCGGCCTGTCGGGCTCTGCCACTTTCGCGCCGAGCGCAAGCGGCAGGCCCCACCCGAGACCTGCAAGGCCGCGCGGCAAGAGAAAGCGCATGCCAGGTGAAAGTGCCCGCAACTGGCCAGCGACCCACATCGAGGAATAGCTCGCATCGGCAACAACGGTCGTATCTGCCGTCATCAACTGTTGCAGCTCGAACATGATGCGCTCGGGGCGGATGGGACTGGCATCCGATCGGGCAACGGATTGCCGTTCCGTGTCAAAGGAGCGCCAGAACCCGGCGATCCTGTCAGTCAACTGATTGCGCTTCGATATGCGGTAGGAGAGATCGCGTCCGGCGAGCTCGCTTCGAAGCGCCCGAATAGTCTCGGTAGCATCGCCCGCCAACCTGACGGCCTCGTATGTCCGACCGATTTCTGCGGGATCGACATCAACGTGGATGACTGCCGCGGACCGGGGGATTTGACGCCAACTGTCCGTACCATTCTGATTGGTTCGTGTCCCAATGAGAATAACAAGATCGGCTTCTTCGACAAGCGCGACGGTGTGTCGTCCGAGCGATCTGGGCCCAACGAGTGCGCCGAGAACACCCGCCGACAGCGGGTGGTGCTCGTCGACCGCACCTTTGCCCATATTGGTCGTGACGACGGGGAGCGAGGCCTCGTCCTGTAGAGCCGAAAGCTCGCCAGCGGCGCGACTTGCATGGACGCCGCCTCCCGCGAAGATGATCGGAGCGTGAGCTGCCGCGATCATCGAGGCTGCGCGCTCGATGTCGTCATTGCGCGGGCGCAACCGATCGAGCGGCCAGTGACCCAGGTCAGCCTCGCGCCGAAATGGCGAAGGCGCTATCTGCTCTCGCAACAGGTCGGCGGGAAGTAGGAGAGCGACCGGCCCTGGCCGGCCCGAGGCAGCTGCCGTAAAGGCAGCATCGATATAATCGTCGATCCGTTCCGCAACGATCACCTTGCGCACCCACTTCGTGCAGGATTGGAACAATGCGAGATGGTCAAGTTCCTGGAATGCGTTGCGGTCGGCCTGGTCTCGCTCAACGTCCTGGACAAGAGCGACAATCGGTACGCTGGCTTTGAGCGCTTCGGCCAGCGGTGGAACGAGAAGCGTTGCGGCCGGGCCGTTTTGCGCCGCGACCACGCTAACCTTCCCGGACAGGCGCGCATAGCCATCAGCCATGGTCCCGCCCATGTTTTCCTGGCGGTAAGCAACTTGGCGGATTCCGATCGCTTCGGCGGCGAGGATCACCGCCGAAGGCAGGCTCTGAGCGAAGATATGGGTGACGTCGTGCCTCTTGAGAGAATGCGCGATACGCTCGGCGACGGTGAAAACATCGGTTGTCATGGTCAGATGCCTGCTTCTGTTGGTTTTGCTTCAAGAATTGATAGGAAGTCGGCGAAGGCTGAAATGACCGCATCACCGTCAGCCTTCGTCATTGCCGTCGAAAGGCATGCGGCCGCGCCATTCGGAAGCAGGATGCCGCAATCAAGGAAATGCCTGGAAAGGCGAGCCATCAATTCGGCCTCTTCCCGCTCGAGATAAGCCTCGCGGAAGTCCGTTGGCTCCTGGCCCTTTGGATGGATGCGAAACAATGATGCGGCCCCCGTCACACTGAAGGCTGCGCCGCGGCGCTCGATCTCGTTTCGAAGGCCAGCCCGAATGCTATCGCCAAGGCTTTCCAGCGAACCGAATGCGGCCTCCGTCATCGCCTCCATTGCCACCCGGCCCGCGACCATCGATACGGGATTTGCCGAAAACGTGCCGCCTTGCGGAAGAAGCGGCTTGCCGCTGTCGCTCGCGAAGACCCGCATGACCTCCTCGCGCCCACCAATTGCCCCGACCGGAAAACCTCCGCCGATGATCTTCCCTGCCGCGATCAGGTCGGGCTGCAGACCGTAGCGGGCCGAAGCTCCCATATATGACTGTCGCAGATTGAGAACTTCGTCGGCGACGACGAGAATCCCATATTGTTTTGCGATCGCCCCGACGGCAGCAAGGAAGCTCGGTTCGGGCGCAATCAGCCCGGCACGGCTCGGCATCGGATCAATGAGGATACAGGCCAGTGAAGGGGCCGCCGAAGCAATCCGACGCTCGAGATCCGCGACGTCATTGAAGCGGATAACGGTGACCTCGTCGGCGACCGAGGGCGGCATACCGCGATAGGCGGGTACAGCCGACGATGCCTGCGGGTCGCTCCAGATAGCCGGCGACACCGCCTGCCCCGTTTCCGCCCAGTCATAAGCGCCGTGATAGGCGCCTTCGATGCGCGCAACGCCTGGCCGGCAGGTAAATGCGCGGGCGGCCTTGATCGCGAACATCACAGCCTCGGTGCCGCTGTTGACGAAGCGAATATGTTCGACCGCTGGAATGCGCTCGATCAACAACTCGGCCAACGTGATCTCGTGCTCGGTCGGATTGGAGAAACACGTGCCGCGGTGAAGAAGATCTGCAACCGCGTCGGCGACCGGAAGGAAGCCGTGTCCGTGGATCAGTGTCGTGAAATTGTTGTTGAGATCGAGCAGACGGTTGCCGTCGACGTCAATGAGATAGGCTCCCTCCCCGCGCGAAATGTAGAGCGGGCTGGGCTCGTGATCCACGGTGACCCGCGTGATCCCCGTCGGAAAGACCCGGCGCCCCCTTTTGAAGAAATGTTCGGATCTCGACCGGGAATATCCCCGGCCGGTTCGCGATAAATCTGGGTGAAACATGCGATCTTCTCCGGCCAACGCGGGTCACGGCGCGACCCTTCATACTTTTGTTGTAACAAAAATCATGAACCAGAAGAAGTTGCAACAAAAAAGATCAACTGGCCGGGCTATTGCCGGTTGAGACGCTTCTCTGCAGATTTCTTCAGGCGCCGGTAGCCGTCACGGATATCGTTTTCCATGGCGGCGCGGACAGTAGCTGGATCCTTATCGACAAGCCCCTCTATCGCGGCCATATGATTGCGCACTCCATGTTTGGTTTCAGCGAAGTCAGGATAGAGATTATGAAACGAAGCTCCGACCCTCAGCCACAGCGCCTCGATCGTTGAAAGGAGGTGCGGCATCTCACAGAGCCGATAGATGGTAAAATGAAACTCCTTGTTGTCGTGAAGGGCGTCGGCATAGCGCTTTTTGTCAAGTGACGAGTTTATTTTCTCTTGTATTAACAATAGCTTGTCGATTGTTTCGCTCGTCGCCATAAGCGCTCCTTTCTCGGTCGCCAGCCCCTCGAGCGCAAGCCGCATCTGCGTGACTTCGTAAAGCGCGGCGAGATCCAGGTGCGGGACGATCACGGTTTTAGGGCCTACCATGGTGAGCGCGCCCTCGAAGACCAACCGATTGATCGCCTCTCGCGCCGGTGTAGAGCCAACGTTCAGCAATTCGGCCATCGAGCGGATCGGCAGCTTGTGACCAGGCCTGTAAGTTCCGCGCGATAGAAGCTCCTTGATGGAGGCGTAGGCGAAGTCGCTGATGCGCCCGACTTTGGGCTCAGCCGGCTGCAATTCCTTAGCGGTTGTATTTTTACTCAATTCTTATCCCCCGAGCGTTGACTTCTTCACATTTTTGTTGCAACAAAAACAAATGAGACCGAAACGATCCTCTAATGTGACAGCATAACGGGATCGTGAATAGTAGCAACGCCTTGCCGCGCAAGGTCATATCCACACGACATGCCGCCTCCCGGCATGATGTCCACAGCAACCCGGCACCGATCGAGCGCGCCGGGAGGTTCCAACACGTTCAACACACGCGAAAGGGAGATGTCATTTTGATTGGCGCGCCTGTTTTCATCGATCGCATAGGCAAGGCCTATGGCAGCCAGACTGCCGTCGGCGCAGTGACCTTGGATATTCCGGCCGGCGAATTCCTGTCGATCCTCGGTCCGTCCGGATCGGGAAAGACGACGCTTCTGACAATGATCGCCGGCTTCGAAAGCCCTTCTGCCGGACGCATCATCATTGGCGGTCGCGATGTCACGACCGTGTCGCCTGACCGCCGCAACATCGGGATGGTCTTCCAGCGCTATGCCTTGTTCCCGCATCTGACCGTTGCCGAAAACATCGCCTTTCCGTTGAAGATGCGCGGCATCCGCAAGAACCTTAGAGCCGAACGCGTCGGCCGGGCGCTCGACCTCGTCCAACTCCCCAACTACGCCAGACGCTATCCCCACGAACTCTCCGGCGGCCAGCAGCAGCGGGTGGCAGTCGCTCGAGCAATTGTCTTCGAACCGCCTGTTCTCCTGATGGATGAACCGCTTGGGGCGCTGGACAAGAAGCTGCGCGAATCCATGCAGCTCGAGATTAAGCAGCTGCAGCAGCGTCTCGGCGCGACAGTCATCTATGTCACCCATGATCAGGAAGAGGCGTTGACGATGTCCGACCGGATCGCGGTTATGGCAAAGGGGCAACTCGCACAACTCGGCACCCCGGCGGAGATTTACTGCAATCCCCAGAGTGCCTTTGTTGCGGATTTCATCGGCAAGATGAACTTCCTGACTGGAGAATTCCTGGGCGAGGCCGCCGGCAGCCAGACGATCCGATTGGGTGACGACGTGGTCATTGATACGCCGGACGCTGTCCCGGGTCTCAATGGTTCGGCCAGGATCGGCGATCGCATTCGTCTTGCGCTCCGGCCTGAGCGCCTCGGCCTTGCGGCGCGCGGCGCAGGCGGAAAGAACGCCCTTCCCGGCCGCATCGAAACTTCGGTCTTTGCAGGCTCCTTCGACCTCCATCTCGTTCGCGCTGATTTCGGGAGCGGAGAGATCATTCAGGTCCAGACCCCGGCCGATGGGATGAGAGCTCCCTTTGCAACGGGCACACTCGTGGATGTCGTTGCCGAGCGTGATGGCCTGCGGCTCTTTGCCGATACGGAGGCGTGAGATGACCATGACCGCCGAAAATCCTGCCCATTCACCGGCTCCTTCAGCAAGCTGGTTTTTTGCCCGCTCGGCCCGGCGTTATTCACACGCGTTGACGCTCCTGCTTATCGCCCCGTTGATGCTCCTGCTCACCGGAGGCTTCGCCTATCCGATCGGCCGGCTTGTCTCGTTGAGCTTCATGGCGCCGGGATTCACGCTCGAATATTACGAGCGTATCGTTGCCGAGCCGCTTTACATCGACGTACTGCTTCGCACATTGCAGACTGGTGCAATCGTCACGGTGGCAAGCCTACTGCTCGGCTATCCGGTCGCCTTTCTCATGGCGCGCGCCAAGGGAAAGACCGCAATGATCGTCGCGGCGGCGGTGTTCGTGCCGCTGTGGACCTCGGTGCTGGTGCGATCTTACGCCTGGATCGTGCTGCTACAGCGAAACGGCATCGTCAATGGCGTGTTGATGGAAAGCGGCCTCGTTACAGGCCCTTTGAAGCTCCTCTATACCGAAGGCGCCGTCATCCTTGCGATGACGCATGTCCTGATGCCCTTCATGATCCTGCCGATCTGCAATGCTCTTCGCACAATTCCATCAGAATATAGCCAGGCCGCCCGCAATCTCGGCGCCGGCCCAGTGGCCGCCTTCATGCGCGTGACCTTGCCGCTCAGCCTGCCTGGAATTTTTGCCGGATGTGTCATGTGCTTCATTCTGGCAATCGGTTTTTACATCACGCCGGCACTCGTCGGCGGACCGGGGGCATTGATGATGGCGACGCTGATCGGTCAGCAAACTACCGTCTTGCTTGACTGGCCGTTTGCGGCAGCGCTTGCGACTGTCCTTCTGACCACGACGCTCGTCTTTGTCCTTGCGTTCCGCAAGGCGCTTTCCCTCAGCAAAGGAATGAACAGTGTCAACTGATCCCGCAGCCGCCACGGCACTCACCGCCTCTCGCTTCAACAGCAATTATCGACCTTTAGGCAAGGCAGTCTTGTGGCTTCTCGGGGGATCTCTGATGGGCACGATTCTGTTCTTCCTCGTGTTGCCGACGCTGCTCGTCATCCCAATTTCGTTGAACGATAGCAGCTACATCCAGTTCCCACCGAAGGGCCTGACGCTTCGCTGGTATAGCGAATTTCTTTCCGATCCGGACTGGCGCGCAGCGACGTTCTTCAGTTTGAAGATTGCGCTATCGACAACGATCGCTTCGACAGCCATTGGCACCATGGCCGCTATCGGGCTGGTTCGCGGCAATCTGCCGGGAAAGACTTTCCTGCAGGCATTGTCGCTCGGGCCAATGATTGTTCCTCATGTGGTCTTTGGCGTTGCCCTTTATCTGATTTTTTCACCACTCGGCCTGACCGGCAATTTCGCTGGATTCCTGATCGCGCACACCGTGCTTTCGGTCCCCTACGTCATCATCACCGTATCGGCTGCACTCGAGCGCTTCGACCCGTCGCTTGAACTTGCCGCACTGAATTGCGGGGCAAGCCGCAGCCGCGCCTTCTTCAGCATCGTGCTTCCAAACATCTCGCCAGCGCTGGCGGCCGCTTCGGTTTTCGCGTTTCTGGCGTCTTTCGATGAGGCAACAGTCGCATTCTTCATTTCCGATACCGGCGGCAAAACGATCAGCCGCAAGATGTTCGAGGACATCGACTTCAATCTCACCCCGGTCATCGCCGCGGTCTCGACGCTGCTCGTCGCGGTATCGCTGATACTCATGGGGTCTATCCATCTCCTTACCGGCCGCGGGGAGGATTGACGTGGCCACATTCATCCCGACAGAGGAACACGCGATGAAAAAGCAAACCAACATCAAGCCTTTGCTGCTCGCGGCTTGCCTCGCACTTGCTGGTGTGGGATCGGCGCATGCCGAGGAGCAGGTGGTCATTGCGACCACTGGTGGCGCCTACGATGCAACGCTTCGAAAATTCTGGTTCGAGCCGTTCACAGAAGAGACCGGCATCAACGTTGTTTCGGTCGCAGCAACAAATGCCGAGATGCGGGCAAAAGCTTCGGCCATGGTCAAGACTGGCAATGTGACCTGGGACCTTTATCCCGATGGCGAGATCCAGGCGAGCACTGAAACACATCGTCTGACGTCTGAAGACCTCACCGAATTTTGCAAGCCTTTTCGGGACCGGCCAGACCTCGTCGAGGATGCCTGCGTCAGTGCCGGCGCCAGACTTTTTTCGACCGCAACGCTTATGGTCTACGACCCAGCTGGGTTCAAACAAGGAAATCCTTCGAGCTGGGCCGACATGTGGGATCAGACAAAATTTCCCGGTGGTCGGTCGTTTCCAAATTTCGACGATCCGTGGCGGGTGATGGCGGCCGCGCTTCTGGCCGATGGCGTTCCTCGCGACAAGCTTTTTCCACTTGACGTCGACCGTGCGCTCAAAAAGCTCGAAGAGATCCGTCCCGCGATATCGCTTTGGTGGAAGACCGGTGACCAGAGCGTCCAAGGCTTTCGCAACGGCGACTACAGCATCGGGCAGATCTGGTTGACACGCGCAAATACCCTGAAGGCTGAAGGCCGCCAGATTGCCTGGTCCAAACAGGCTTCTTTCCTCGTCGGCGATCGCTTGACCATCATCAAGGACGCGCCGAACCGCACGAACGCCTTGAAGCTGGTCGGCTACTGGCTTGATCATCCTGAGGCTCAGGCAAAAGTCTGTGAGGAACTCCTTTGCACGCCGCCCAGTCGCAAGGCGATCGGACTGATGTCGCCGGCAGCACGTGCGGCGCTACCGAGCGACGATGACATCAGGGATTACATCGTCATTCCGGACGCCAAGTGGATCAATGAAAATGCCGCGATGATGCTCGAGCGCTGGAATGCCTGGATCCGATGACGACCGTTCCCCGGCGGGATGCCGCCCGGGAATGCGAAGACCGATCGTTAGCCCGTCAGAGCGCGATTGATGGCAGCGGCGACCGCGCGCACTTCCGCGGCCGTGTGGCTGGCGGTCGGGCATATGCGTAGCCCTGCCCTCCCTTTGGCGACCGTGGGGAAGAAAATGGCCGATGTGTAGTAACCTGAATCGAGCACCAGTCTGGCGGCACCAATTGCCGCAAGCTCGTCGCCGACGACGACAGTCCGAATGGGCAGTCTGGACCCCGCCTGTGCGGTCGGGAGCAGTTCGTCGAAGAATGAAATGTATTCAGCGAGCGCCTTTTGCCGCACGCCGAGTTCCGGCGTGCGGTGGATCGCCTGGGAGGCAAGAGCTGCACCAATCGCTGCAACATTAATCGACGCCGAAAAGGCATGCGCAAGAGCAAAGCGGCGAAAGATCTCCTCCTGGAAAGCCGTTGCGAGCATAAGCATGCCGCCTGAAGCGCCAAAACCCTTGCCGAGCGAGGCTGCGATAATCGTGCGTTCGCCAAGACCCTCGGGCATTTGCGAACGGGCAAAGCCCTCGCCCCTTTCGCCGAAGATCGATATGCCGTGGGCATCGTCGATATAGAGGAAAATGCCGTATCGCTCCTGAAGTTCGCGCAACTCCTTGATCGGTGCGCAGCCGCCCATGGAATAGACACCGTCGCAAATATAAGCGACCGTCTCGTTCTGACGGCAGATGTCTTCAAGCGCCTGAAGATCGTTATGTCCTATCGTGCGGACCTCGCATTCTTCGGCAACGACAGGCTTGTTGAAGGCAAGCGTTGCATGGGCGAGGCGGTCGAACACCATCACGGGTTTCTTGCCGCCGGTCAGGACTCCGGACGCGATCAGCGGAAGTGCGCTCAGGTTGGCCGCAAGCACCGTCGTGTAGGTAATCACCCTCGCCCCGAAGAGATCAGAGAGAGCATCCTCGAGGTCTCCCAAGACCGCAAAATTGAGCCGTGTGCGAGCGCAGGACCAATGGAGCGTTCCGTAGCGCCGAACGGTCTCGATTGCGCCCTCGATGATCAAGGGATGATTGTCGAGCCCGAGATAAGAGCAACGAACAAAGTCGACAACGCGCTCCGAGCGATGCTCTGAAACTGGCAGCGCCACCGCTCGACCGTCGGATGGCTGGACATAGAGTGCCATCAAACCGTCAAGATGGGCTGCGGCAAAGTGAGGACCTGCATGTCTGATCAAACTGGCGGTGTTTCTATGCGGTATCGTGGGCGACCCGGCGCCCGAAGCGGCCTCTTGCATGTTGTGCTCCCAAACAATGGACGGACTACACGCTAACCGCGAGCCTTTCGTTTATGCAACGAATGGCGTGGGAAGTTTTAGGGAAGTTTCGGTGAAGGTGTGAACGTCTTGTCGTTCATTTCAAGCGTTGTCGATCGCATATCCGATCTTTGGCACCGTACGGATCACATCGCGGCCAAGAGCTCGCTTCAAAGCCCGCCGGAGGCGGCCGATATGAACATCCACCGTCCGCGGCTCAACGAACGCTCCCTGAGGCCAAGCGACGGCTATCAGTTCAGTCCGGCTGAGAACGCGCCCAGCGTCCCCCATGAGGGCACTTAACAATCGAAACTCGATCGGGCTGAGATTGACTGGCGTGCCTCGCACTAGGACACGCCTGCCGCCGGTGTCCAGCGTCATGTCGTCGAATATTGGGACGAGGCGGCCAGTCGTTACGTCGGAAGAATTGCCAATTATGCCGTGAAGGTAGGACAGGAGCCGCTCCGGCGGCAGCGGCCTGGTAAAGCTCTCATCGACGTTGGCTTTCAGGATGTCGAGATAGGCGGCCTTTTCGGCAACGAGCGCTATGAGCGTGACGTCGCTTGTAAGTCCCCTTTCCTTCAGGCCGGACGCGATATCAGTCAGAATTCGCGAACCTGGCTGGCAGTCGACGATGATGGCTGCAGCCTCACGCTCCTCGGCGGTCGTCACCGCCTCACTCGGAATGTCGACGAGCATCGTCCTGTATCCGGCTCCCTTCAAGATGTATGAGAGCATCAAATAATAGTCAGCGTCTTGGGATACGATCGCCAGAAGTTCGCTCATTGGCTCACCTCGCAAGCGATGAGCCTTTCCTTATCCGCCTTTGATACGACAAATTTTTTGCAAAACTGCCTCATATTGATTGGGACCCCGCGGTTTGGCTATAAATACCTGCGACAGAATCGCAAAAACGCCCTCATTACGGGTATTTTTATAGCTTGCCTTTCAGTTTTGTTACAACATAATGTTGAAGGCGCGAAGAACCTCGCGCCAAAGCGCATATTTGCCAGGGACGACACGTGATCGTGGCCCACCCGGTGGGATCGACGTCCGGCATGATTTGACGGCCTGTTTCCGGACGGTAACGGGGCTTTTTAATGCGCGAAATGTTCGAAAGGTTCTCAGCAAGCTGCGCCGCAGCCACACCGGATTTTTGGAGTGATGCAAATGTTGGTGAGATAAGTACCACAGTCCGTTCGCTTTACGGACGACATGCGAAAACAGCGGCGGCTTGGTGTGCCATAGGTGCGCGCTCCGACGGTCGTTCAGGCGACTTCGCCTTTTGGGTGGGGGTCTTCAAATGTCTGGATGTCAAAGAAACTCAGGAGGTCTCGAGATCGTTGGGAAGCGAATGCAGCTGAGTGCCAACCGTGTCGCATGAAAGGTTGTCTGTTGATCGCTGACAGCTCCAAAACAAAACTTGGAGCTGTCCAGCCCGCGCTGCGAGACGGGAATTGCTGACACACGCTTAAAGCGCAGCGGGACTGGCTTCTGTGCGTTCGATGACTATAACGGTTCTGAGAGATCGACTCCACGACCGCGGTTGGCCGTCCGTTGGCGCCGCTCCGTTATGATCTGCTCGCTGCTCTGCA
>NZ_NWSW01000119.1:0-636 GCF_002531805.1 Rhizobium sp. M1
TCTCGACACCCGAAAATGCGTTCGCCGGACGCTTACGAATATCTGATCGTCGACAGCACTATTATTCGCGCCCACCAGCACGCCTCCGGCGCAAAAAAGGGGCTGAAGATCAGGCCCTTGGCCGTTCCCGCGGCGGCTTGAGCACCAAAATCCATATGGCCGTGCGTGGCCTTGGATGTCCCGTTCGTTTCATCCTGACCGCCGGTCAGAAAGGCGATGCACCGCAAGCCGATCTCCTGATCGAAGACCTGCCAGCCGAGGTCGTCATGGCCGATACGGCCTACGACAGCGACCGACTACGCAAACTCATTGCCGACAAGGGCGCGCAAGCGGTCATCCCGAACAACCCCTCGCGTGCCAAGAAGTATCCGCTCGACAAGCAACTCTATGCTCAGCGTTATCTCGTCGAATGCTGCTTCTCGAAGCTCAAGCAGTTTCGACGTATCGCCACACGATATGAGAAAACCGTTCGAAACTACAAAGCCATGATCGCTCTGGCCGCAACAATCCTATGGCTCAGATAAGTGTCCACAGCTCCTAGCGTCTTGAGCCGGCGCCCGAAATTGTAGGCGTCGATAAAGTCAGCCAGATGTTTTTTCAACGTAAGCGTCCGGCGAACGCATTTTCGGGTGTCGA
>NZ_NWSW01000120.1:0-583 GCF_002531805.1 Rhizobium sp. M1
GCGATCGACCATTACAAGGACATGGTCCAGCTCACCGCCGACTGGGGCGGCAAGCGGCTGATCTGCCTGCCGGGCTGGTATATCTTCGGCACCACCTACCGTCAGGCATGGGACTGGGCGGCTCAGGCGATCGGCGAAATCGCCCGCTTCGCCCAGGACTTCGGCGTCGAGATCGTCATCGAGCCCACCCCGGAAGACAGCAACATCGTCAATACCTGCGACAACACCATCGACATGATGAAGGATGTCGGCGAGCCGAACGTGCGCCTGATGTTCGACAGCCATCACGTCATCACTCAAAAGGAAGTGATGAGCGACTACGTCTATGCCATGGGCAAGGACCTCGTCCATATCCACGCCTCCGACAACAACCGCCTGCCGCCGGGCATGGGAAGGGGAGACTTTCCGGCCCTCATCGACGCCCTCGCCGAAACCGGCTTCGACGGATACCTCTCCATGGAGTGCGGATTCCACCAGCGCGGCATCGAACCGGACTGGGTCGCTCGCGTCTGCCTTGAATACCTCAAACCTATCGTCGATGCCGCGAACGCTAAAGTCGGCAGTAGGATGTAATCGTTAACAT
>NZ_NWSW01000121.1:0-567 GCF_002531805.1 Rhizobium sp. M1
CGACGGTCGGCGCGAGGTCCCGGGTATGGAAGTTGGCACCTCGGAGGCCGAACCGATCTGGGCGGAATTCCTTCGCAGGCTAACGCGCCGCGGTCTACGCGGGGTGAAGTTGGTTGTCTCTGATGCACATGAGGGCATCAAGGCTGCCGTTTCCAAGGTTCTCAATGCCACTTGGCAAAGGTTCGGGTTCACTTCATGAGGAACGTGCTCGCGCATGCTGGAAAGAGCGGCAGGCGGGTCGTATCCGCCTTCATCGCGACGGCCTTTGCCCAGGAGACCCCGGAGGCAGCAAGCCGCACAATGGCGCAGTGTCGCCGATCAAATCAGGCCGAAAGTGCCGAAGCTTGCCACCATCATGGACGACGCTGAAGAGGACGTGCTCGCCTACATGACCTTCCCGAAAGAGCACCGGGCAAAGCTGCACTCGACGAATCCAATTGAGCGTCTCAACGGCGAAATCAAGCGACGCACCGAGTCGTCGGCATCTTTCCGAACGACGAAGCCATCGTCCGTCTCGTCGGCGCACTGCTGCTCGAACAGAATGACGAATGGGCCGTCCAGCGTGCC
>NZ_NWSW01000122.1:0-549 GCF_002531805.1 Rhizobium sp. M1
ATGCGGGTCAGCTTCATTTCGGAAGAGGGTCTGTCCGGCTCGGCGATCAGCGCCGATTTTGCCGACGTCGCCGCGCCCTTTGCGATGGACTATGATTTCCACGACAGCGAAAGCCGCATGAAGGTGCTGCTGATGGTGTCGCGCTTCGGTCATTGTCTCAACGACCTGCTCTACCGCTGGAAGATCGGGGCACTGCCGATCGACATCGTCGGCGTCGTCTCCAACCACTTCGACTACCAGAAGGTCGTCGTCAATCACGACATCCCCTTCCACCACATCAAGGTGACCAAGGAGAACAAGCCGCAGGCCGAAGCCCAGCTGGTCGAGCTCGTCAATCAGACCGGCACCGAGCTGATCGTGCTCGCCCGCTACATGCAGGTCCTCTCCGACCAGCTCTGCAAGCAGATGTCGGGCAAGATCATCAACATCCACCATTCCTTCCTGCCGTCCTTCAAGGGCGCCAACCCTTACAAGCAGGCCTATGAGCGCGGCGTCAAGCTGATCGGGGCGACCGCCCATTACGTCACCGCCGACCTCGACGAAGGCCCG
>NZ_NWSW01000123.1:0-517 GCF_002531805.1 Rhizobium sp. M1
TGGCGCCGCTCCGTTATGATCTGCTCGCTGCTCTGCAGCCGGACAGTCTGCTGCAGGACCTTCAACCTTTCCTGCATCGCCTCGAAGGCTCGGCGCTGCGCCGGCGGCACGCGGTTGACGAGATCCTTGTCACCTCGGACGAGGCCATTGCGACCGAAGCGTTCGTCGAGCGCCCGGCTGACAGCGGCAAACTCACGGCCAATGCCTGGATCGAGGGCAGCGGCGGAGACGCCCAGCCTCCTGCCATCCTTCTGTGCCGCGGCCGTCAGGCGCGTCAATGCCTCTTCCGCAGCTTTCGACAAAGCAGGAATGGCGACCGCCATGCGCCGCCGCTCTTCTGTGATGACCTGACGCTCGGCATCGAGGATGTTGGCATAGGCGGCTCCGAGGGAGCGCAGGCGCGCATCCGCCTCGGGCACGGCCTGAAGTGCTTCTTTCCGCTCCCGGCCGGCGGCCAGCATCCGGTCCATGAGGCGATCGGAACCGCGCAAGGCCCCGTAGGCGGCTGGATCATTGG
>NZ_NWSW01000124.1:0-513 GCF_002531805.1 Rhizobium sp. M1
GCCTGGAGCGGCGGGACGATCGATGGGGCCGGCACCATCGTGATCGGGTCGGGGATCGACGGCAGCATCGGTTATGACGGCGGTTATGGCGGAGTGCAGCTCAACGGTCGGCTCAACGTTGCCGGTGTAGTAGTGCTCGGGGCGGACGGCTATGGTGATAGTATCTCCCTGGGCACCTATGCCTATCTGGGCTCGGACCCTGATACCGGCAACCCGATCTACGAGACGGATCCCGGGCAGTTGAACATCCTGGCCGGCGGCCGGTTCGAGCTGGCAGCCAGTTCAACGATCAGCGAGGGCACGGCGAACGTCGGCGAGCGCAGCCTGCTGAGCAATGCCGGGACGCTGGTCAAGACCGGAGCCGACACGGCCAGCATCAACGTGGACGTGGTCAATACCGGCAATCTCAGCATCGAGGCCGGCACCCTTTACGTGAGCGGCGCCTTCGAGAGCACCGGCATCACCACCATCACAGCCGGCGCTGTGCTGCAGCTCACCGGTGAAGCGAGCTTC